>NZ_WXWP01000260.1:0-15373 GCF_009904765.1 Vibrio sp. V39_P1S14PM300 | reverse complement strand
ATTATCTCCTCCCTGGAGTTTTATAAAATCACCAAACCTTAGGATAAAAATGCAAAAAACGAGAATTATTCGTTTTTAATCAATCTGTAACACGCAGTTGTCACAGATATATTAATAACATGAATGTAAACACCGGATACGTTGATCCGGTGTTTTGTTTGGGGGAATTTACCTAATGGCGACGGGGTAGGTAAAGAAAATCAGATGGGCAAAGTTAAACAAGAAGTGTGCGGTCACAGCGACCGATAATCGTCCGGTAAAGTGGAACATCAGGCCATATCCTAACCCGGCCAGCGTCGCGAACAGAACTAGCGTGATGCCGCCAGCGAAATGAGCCAGGCCAAATAACAAACTGGCGACGACCAGCCCTGCGACCCACCCAAAGCGTCGTGTGAGAGATTGTTGGATGAAACCACGAAATAACGCCTCTTCGGCAACACAGGTGAAGAGAAGATTGTTCAGGGCAAATAGCCACCACCAGTCAGGCAGTGTCAGCTCAGGTCGAATTGCCCCGGTGCCAGTGGCAATCGGGAGCAGGACGATCAACAGTGTTGAAGAGGCCAACAAGACTTTCAGGTTGACGGTCTTAGCTTGACCGAGCAACACCGGATAAGCCAATAGCAAGGCGAAAAACACCAAGGGTTTGTCGAGGTTGAGATGCATGTTGAACGGCACGCTCTGGGGGCCGCTAACGACACTGTGCAGTACTTTCAGGTTGGCAAAGCCAGGCAGTAAGTGCGCAAACATGGCCAGCGACCAGATCAGCACGAACCCATATGCAATGGCTTTTTTCCAGACACTGTCTTGGCGAGGTGCAAAAAAGGCCACACCCAAACCGATCAGTACAGTAGCTAACGCCTGAAGAGATAGACGCTCTTCCAGCAACGCACCAAAAATCGCGGCGGCCAACAAACCGTAACTGGTTTTGGGCTGGCCAAGCAGCCCGGCCAGTGTTGCCAGCGCTAGTGGTACCCAAATCCAAATGGAAGGCTCTATTATCATGATGATGCACAACCGAGGGTTAACAAACGTTCCGGGTAATCGGTGAAGATAGCATCCACCTTATCCAGATGTTTAAATTTCTCTGCCCGATTGACGGTGTAACACCACACCTGATAGCCATGCTGGTGCAGCTCATCGATGTGTTTTTCCGAGGTCCAGGTGTAGTTCAGGTTACAACTGAAGGCGTTGACTTCGCGCAGAACGTCCCAGTCTTTTTTTGAAAGCCGTTCGCTCAGCACGCCTAAACGGTAGCCCGGGCAATGCTGATGCAACTCACGAATAATTCCGTGACTGAAACTGGACAACAGGATCTGCGATTGCGGGAGAGGACCTTGGTCCAACTGCTCTTTCAATTGGGCAGCGACGCTGGCTACATCGTGACGATCCACTTTGACTTCAATGTTGAGCCCCAGTCCGTGCTCCGCTGCAAGTTGAAGCAGTTCAGCCAGTGTCATGACGGGTTCGTCGGCAAATTGGGCTGAAAACCATTGACCAAAGTCAAACTGCTGTAACTCGGCCAGCGTGTACTGATCAACACGTCCTTTGCCGTTACTGCAACGGTCAATAGTGTGGTCATGACAGACGATCAGGACGTTGTCTCTGGTTGGCTGAACATCGATTTCGACCCATTTCAACCCCATATCGATGGCGGCCTGAACGCTGACGCGGGTATTTTCCGGATAGTGACCGGCCACACCACGGTGACCGACAATTATTGGCGACATAATTATTCCTCACGAGACTGGGCAACCACCAACTCGACCTGATTCAACTGGCACAGGCGCGCGATGTCGATGGTGTCTTCGTCGACAAACATTCTTTGTATTTCAAACAGCTTACCGCTGACCACCGGAGCATAACGCCCTAACTTGGTTTTGTCTGCAACTAACCAACACTGTTCACTTTGTTCAATGATGGCGCGGGTCAGGCTCGCTTCCTCCGGCGTGAAATCCAGTAACTGGCCACCATCACCTAAACCACCCACACCGAAGATACCAATGCGGATATTGAACTGGCGGTAAAAGTGGGTGGCGGATTCGCCAACCGTATCTTCATCCGATGAACGGACGGCGCCTCCGGCCAGATGCACAGCCACATTCGGGTTGCGACTGAGCGTTAAGGCGGCGTTGATGTTGTTAGTGACAACCGTCAGGCCAGGATGATCGAGCAGCGCATGCGCAACATGCTTTGGGGTGGTGCCGATACCAAGAAAAATACTGCTACCTTCGGGCAACTCATCGGCCACACACTGTGCAATGGTTTGTTTGGCGGACAGGTTGAGCATGTCGCGATTGGTAAACGACAGGTTGTCATTGTCACTCGGTAAGGTAATCCCGCCGTGTACGCGACGTACCATACCTTTGTCGCTCAGATCGTTCATATCTTTACGTATGGTTTGTACTGACACGGCGAACTTTTCTGAGAGCAGTGAACTCGATAGCACGCCGTGCGCTTGCTGAAGATAGCTGAGTATCTCTTTTTGTCTGGAAGATAAACTCACGGTAATCCTTCTAAGCTACGGTTTGTTGAGTCAGCGCGAAAGGGCACATACGCTTGCCGTTGTCATCGAACAGGTGCAGGTTGCAAGGTGCGATGTGAAGCGTTAATGGCTGAGCCGTATCAAAGGCCACTTCGGGTGTGACGGCGATGAAAGGTGCCTGTTGTACCTGTCCGTGCACCAACTGGTTAGGCCCAAGCGGCTCAACAACGCTGATATCCAGTGTCAGAGACATGGTGTGTTCTGATGGCGACAGTTCCGCATGCTCCGGACGAATGCCGAGTGTTACGTTACAGTGAGCAACGTCAGCATAATCGGGCAGATAGATGCGCTGCTCGCCAAACGTCAGATAGCCCTTATCCAGCGTTGCGGGGAGGAAATTCATCGCCGGGCTGCCGATGAAACTGGCGACGAACGCGCTGGCCGGTTGGTGGTAGACTTCTGCCGGAGTGCCAATCTGTTCAATGTCACCTTGATTGAGTACAACGATACGGTCGGCCAGTGTCATGGCCTCCACCTGATCGTGGGTTACGTAGATGCTGGTTACGCCGAGCTCACGTTGCAGCTTTTTAATTTCCAGTCGCATGTGGGCGCGAAGTGAGGCATCCAGATTCGACAACGGTTCATCAAACAGGAATAACTGAGGGTCGCGAACGATTGCCCGTCCCATGGCGACGCGCTGGCGCTGACCTCCGGATAACTTGGCCGGTTTCCTGTCCAGATAGTCTTCAATTTTGAGTGTCTTCGAGACGGAGGCAATTTTTCTGGCGATAGTGGCTTTATCCACACCACGGTTTTTAAGTCCGTACGCCAGGTTGTCGTAAACACTCATATGTGGGTAAAGCGCGTAATTCTGAAAAACCATGGCGATGTCACGCAGGGCTGGCTTTTCGCTGTCTACCCGGCGGCCTCCAAGGTGGATCTCACCGCCACTGATGGCTTCCAGCCCGGCAATAGAGCGCAGTACGGAGGATTTTCCACACCCAGATGGACCGACCAAAACGATAAATTCACCTTGTCGGATGGCCAGGTTGATGCCTTTGACCGCTTGATGGCCATTTTCGTAAGTTTTGATCAGGTTCTTAAGTTCTAACATATTCATACGGCTATCCTGAGCGGTGGTTACGATGTTATGTACATTGTGTGTGCTGATGAGGGCGTTACTTTTCACTTTCGACGAGTCCTTTCACAAACCAGCGCTGGAATACAATCACGATCACCACCGGAGGCAGCATCGCCAGAATGACCATGGCAAAGGCATAATCATAGCGGGGCAGGCTGGTTTCATTGATGTTGTTGAGTATCTGTTTGATGCCCATCACGATGGTGTTATAGCTCTCATCGGTGGTCATCATGATTGGCCACAAATACTGGTTCCAGCCGACGACGAACATAATGATGAATATCGCCGCCATCATGGTTTTGGAAAGTGGAAACAGAATATCAATGAAAAAGCGTACGGGTCCGGCATTATCCAGTTGAGCCGCCTCCAGCAGTTCATCAGGGATGGTTTTAAAGAACTGACGAAAGAAAAAGGTCGCGGTGGCAGAGGCAATCAGGGGGAGAATCAATCCGGTATAGCTGTTAAGCATGCCGAGGCTGGATACCACTTCGTAAGACGGAATGATCCGTACTTCCAGCGGCAGTAATAGGGTGACAAAAATCAACCAAAACCACAGGGTGGCATAAGGCAGGCGAAAATAAACCAATGCGAATGCAGCCATCATGGAAATGATGATTTTGCCAATCGCAAAACCCAGTCCCATGACCATAGAGTTGATGATCATCGTTTTCGCGGTCACGTTGCCCGCGAAGCCGAGACTTTTATCCCAAGCTTCCTGATAGATGGACACCAAATGATCGCCAAGCCGCCACTGTAGACCGTCACTGACGATCGTATTAGGATCGTGCGTGGAGCTGGCAAATATCAGCCAGATCGGTGCCAGCATAAACAGAGCCCCGAGAATTAAGATCAGATGATCGGAAAGTTTGTTGGATTTCATGCTCTTTCCTCAGTAATGCACCCGCTTTTCGACAAAGCGGAATTGAATGAACGTCAGGATCAGTACCAACAGAAGCAGCACGACTGATTGAGCCGAGCTTCCACCGAGATCGGCGCCCACAAATCCATCACGATAGACTTTGTATACCAGTGATGTGGTGGTTCCTCCCGGGCCGCCAGAGGTCATGGTGTCGATAACGCCAAAGGTTTCGAAAAAGGCGTACGTCAGGTTGATAACCAGCAAGAAAAAGCCCGTTGGAGCCAGCAGAGGGAAAGTGATGGTCCAGAAACGTTTTGAATCACTGACACAGTCCAGTGTGGCCGCTTCTTTTACGGCATAAGAGATGGACTGCAAACCCGCCAGAAAATAGATAAAGTTGACGGAGACCTGCTTCCATACCGAAACCAGAATCAGGGCTACGCTGGCATCAAATGGGTCGGTCTGAAAGCTGAAATTCCAGCCCAACTGACTGAATAGGTGGCTAAGCACGCCGATGTGCGGATTAAACAAAAAGCCCCCGATGATGCCAGCCACTGCAGGCGCAACCGCGTACACCCAGGTGAGGGTGATTTTATACGGGCCTTGGCCATGCAGCACATTGTCGGCTTTGACCGCAAGCAGCAGAGCAATCGCCAGTGAAAGAAATGAAACCACAACAGCGAATAGCAGCGTAAAGCCGATGGAATCTAAGTACTCCGAGGAATCAAACAGCATCTGATAGTTTTCAAACCAGACAAAAACCGATGACATGCCCCATGGATCTTCCAGCATAAAAGAGAGATAAATCGCCTTAGCGGCCGGATAGAAGAAAAACACCGCGATGATAATAATCTGAGGTGCCAGCAGCAGGTAAGGCAGCGGGGTGTGACGAAATTGTTGACGACGTTCCACAACTCATTCCAGGTTAAATCAAAGACAAGCCTGTGACAGACAAAGAAACGGCCTCTACTGATGGGAGCAGAGGCCGGTGGTGGTTAGTTCACCGTGCGGGCAAAACGCTTCAGCAACTTAGTGCTCTCGTTTTCCACTTTATTCAAACCTTGCTCAACGCTTTCACGGCCAGCAAAGATATTGTCGAATTCACGGTGCATCACCTCGCGGATTTGTGGGTAGTAACCCAAACGGTAGCCTTTTGTCCACTTGCCGTCGGTCAGGCTCAGCTGCTTAACACCGACTTCGGCATCTGGTTGCTCTTGATAGTAACCTGATGCTTTAGTGAGCTCGTAGGCGGCCTCAGTCACCGGAACATAGCCAGTGGTTTCGTGCCAGTACTTCTGAGTTTCAGGTTTGGTCAGATAAGCGAAGAACGCTGCTACGCCTTTATCCTGATTGCTGTCATGGCCGTTGAGTGCGAACAGGGCGGCGCCGCCAATAAAGGTATGCGTTGGTTTTTTGGTGATTGATTCCCAGTAAGGGAGGTAGGTCGTTCCTAAATCAAACTTAACCCGATTTCTCAGCCCGCCAAATGAACCGGATGAGCCCATCCACATCGCGACTTCCTGACGTTCGAATGGTGTTTGGTTTGCGTCCCAGTCGCTGCCGTAATACTTGTAGTAACCTTCGTCAGACCATGCTTTTAGTTTTTGGACATGCATCATCATGTCTTTGGTGTTGAACATGATTTTGCTCGACAGTCCGTCGTAACCGTTGTTGTTGTCCGACAGCTGTAGGTTGTGGCGGGATTTGAAGTTTTCAAACATGATCCAAGGCGTCAGAGATTGCGAAAACCCAGCATGCCCTTTGTCGGCCAGCTTCTTCATCACCGTTTCCATTTCTTCATACGTCTTCGGTGGTTCTGCACCCACTTCTTTGAGCAGATCTTTGTTGTAGTAGAGCACCGGCGTTGAGCTGTTAAATGGCATGCCGATCATTTTGCCGTGGTTGTCTGCGTAGAAGTTTCGCACGCCAGACAAGTAATCCTGCGCGTTAAATGAATAGCCAGACTCTACCATGATGTCCTGCACGGGTTTGGCGACATCCTTAGCGCTCATAATGGTTGCGGCACCGGCATCAAATACCTGAAGAATGTTAGGAGCTTCACCTGCGCGAAACGCAGCAATACCAGCCGTCAGCGTTTCTGTGTAGCTGCCTTTGTACACTGGTGTCAGTTTGTACTCTGTTTGCGCAGCATTGAAATCGGAAGCGATTTTGTTCACCGTTTCTCCCAACTGGCCGCCCATGGCATGCCACCAGGTGATTTCCGTCGTTGCCAGTGCTGAACCAGAGACGCTGGCTGCTGCCAGTCCTGCTAACCATAGCTTATTCATTGTTGTTCCCTTTTTTAGTTTCGAACGAGAGTTCTTTTGTTTCGTTTGCTGGCTATCTTGGTGATGCAATGTTTCAGTTCCGTGTTTAAAAAATGGCAAAATCATGAAAGATTTATGGATCGGATGAGTTGGTTCACACTCTGGCGATTGCTTGGCGATAATCGACGCAATAAGTGACTGGCAAACGAAGCTGTAATCCGCATGACTTTCGGTTAATTTTTATCGCAAGTGAAGCACTTAGCTGGCATGATTGAGCAACCATAACCACCGCTGCGCTGGCTCGCTGATGACAGCGAACGCGCGCCTAGAAGAGTGTCTATCTTGAATTCTGAACGTAAAGCTGCCCTGATTCTGGTGGCGACCACCTTGTTGGCTGCATTTGGCTGGATTTTTTCGAAAGAAACTATTCAGGGGCTTCCTCCTTTCGGCTTTATCGGGCTGCGGTTTACTATTGCGTCCTTGTGCCTGTTGCCACTGTGTCTCACCGCTTTGCGCCGTGCCAAACTGAAAGATATTGCGTCAGCGGCCATGGTTGGGTGTTTGTTGAGTGGATCTTTGTTGTGCTGGATTCATGCAATCTCAATCAGCGAAACCTTGGGTGAAGGGGCCTTTATCGTCAGTTTGTCGATGCTCATCGTTCCGATTGTGGCCTGGATACTCTTTCGCGAGCGGCCTAAACGCGCATTCTGGTTTTCAATGCCCGTTGCTGTGGCGGGGCTGGCATCGCTCTCGTTGGCGGGCGGCTGGCAACAGTCGGCAAGTCAAATCTGGTTTGTCGGTTGTGCCACTATGCTTGCGCTGCACTTCAACGTGAACAGTAAATACTCACAGCGTTTACCTGTGTTACTGCTAACCTGCATTCAGTTGTTTGTGACCGGTTGCCTTGCATTGATGGTTTCGTCACTGACTGAAGAAATTCCGACGTCTGTTGCTCCGTCCATTTGGGGATGGTTCGCGCTCAGTACGTTGCTGGCGACCAGCTTACGCTACGTGATGCAAACATTAGGGCAAAAACACAGCCAGCCATCCAACGCCGCGTTAATTATGATCTTAGAGCCAGTCTGGACAGTGATTCTTAGTATCCTCTGGTATGGTGAAATTTTGTCGATGAACAAAATCGTCGGGTGTTCATTGATTCTCCTGTCACTGATTCTCTATCGCACTGACGGACGCTTAATGCGCTTGCGTGGGCAAGCTTCCTGAACGCTCTGATTTTTTGCCAGCCCGCGATTCTCGCGGGCTTTTTTGTAACCAACCGCCCAAAACTTACCTGGCACAGGTTGAGTACCGCCAGTTTATTCGCTAACCCGCCATTTTTATCCTTTCATTAAGTAACACGCTAAAAAATTCATACTTATGCAATTTTCTTTGTGATTGCTCGGTCTTGTAAAAGGCAGGTCAATGAACCAGTTTGCCTGTGCTTAGTTTGATTACCCCAGAGATACCAACAGATAAGGACTTCACGTGACAGAACAGTTGCAGTCATTTTTGACCACAGGAACGCATTCCACGCTGATGCTATTTGTCGGTATTGTTGCGTTGTCGTATTTGCTTGAAGACCTGGCAATCGTCACGGCAGCCGGACTGGCCTCTCAACAACTGACGTCGTATCCGGTGGCGCTATTGGCTATTTTTGTCGGTATTGCCAGCGGCGATCTTGGCTTGTATTACCTGGGGAAATGGTCGCGGCGCGTTCGGAGTCTACGTTATCGCGCGGTAACCAATCGCCATTTTCGTCACCTCAAAGGACGGCTGAGTCGTCATGCGTTTAGCAACCTGTTCGTGATTCGTTTTGTTCCGGGTTTACGAACTGTTGGCTATACGCTCAGCGGCTTCTTTGCCATACCCGCGGGGCTGTTTTTGTCCGCGGTATTGCTTGCGACGGCAGTATGGACACTGCTGGTGTTTTCGGTGGTGTACTGGCTGGGTGTTTCGGTCTGGCAGCAAACTAGCGCTTATCAATGGTTATTGATTCCGCTGGCGTTTTCTGGGTTGGTGTTCGTCAACCGTTTCCTGAATAAAACACTAACAAGAGGGATTTCCTGATGTTAATGCCTGACATTCCATGTATTGAACCGAACCGGATAAACGCGGGTATGCCGATACTGGAGTTGGATACGGGCCGCACGGTGTCACCGTATGAGTTCCTACCCAGCTGGTTTTTCTACACGCCGGTCGTGATGCAGAGCCTGTTGCAGGGCGTCCGCTATTTAGACTGGACATTGCCGCTGATTGCCAATCCGACGATTCGTCTCAGCGGCATGGTTGGGGAGTCGAAACACGATATCCTCAATCTGGCCGGTTCGCATGCCAAACGCTGGATCGCTTCGTTTGTCACACTGACGAAAGATACGCGGTCCATTGATGACCAGCTGCAAGCTGCGCTTCACGCAATGCAAAGTGCGCAGTTGGCATTCCCTGTCGTGGCGAAGCCCGATTTGGGCTGTCGAGGTGTTGGGGTTAAGTTGGTACAAGATGACATGCAACTCAGACACTATATCGAGAGCTTTCCTGATCATGCCCGTTTTCTTATCCAACAAAAAGCGCCATATCAGGCTGAAGCCGGGGTGTTTTATGTCCGCTATCCCGGGCACCAGCACGGACGGATATTCTCCATGACGCTGAAATACGCGCCTTCGGTGATCGGTGATGGTAAACACACCTTGAAGCGCCTAATTGAGCGCTGTCCGAGAGCGGGTCAACTGACGCATCTGTATTTCCCTCGTTATCCGGACAAACTTGATTGGGTCCCCAAGAAAGGGGAAGAGTTCCAGTTAGCCTTTGCTGGCAGCCATAGCCGTGGTTCGATCTTTCGTAATGGCAATCAATTCATTACAGAAGAACTGACTTGTCGACTCGATAAGATCTTTGATGATTTTGACAGTTTCCACTTTGGTCGTCTTGATATCAAATTTGAGGATATTCATCATTTTATGCGAGGCGAGCGCTTTACGATTCTCGAAATTAATGGCGCCAGCAGTGAAGCCGCCCACATCTGGGACCGCAATACACCGCTACGCGAAATTTTTTCCACTTTGCTGGCTCAGTACCGGATGCTGTTTGATATCGGTGCGCAGCAAAAGCAGCGCGGGCATCAAACGCCAGCATTAAAAGAGCTCTTTCATGCCTGGCGGGAAGAAAAACAACTCACTCAGCAATATCCGGCAACCGACTGACTAAAAGGCGACAACAATGCTTGCACTCTCTAAGACGAATTCATCTAACGCCAGCGTAACCAATCTTCAGCCTGCATCGGTACGAGGCTGTGTTGAAACACTGGAGCAAGGGTATGCATTTCTTCATCACCTGGAGGACAATGACTACACTCATGTGGCTCAGCCCCACCTTTGCAGCTCAATTGGTCAGCACTACCGCCACTGGCTGGATATCTTCCATGCTTTGCAACACACACAAGAAGGGGTGGTGGATTACAATCAGCGCCGGCGAGGGCACCACGTCGAAACGTCACGTCAGGCCGCGATGAAAGAGATCGAACATCTGATCGATTGGGTCTTGCACTGCTCGCCGAAAGCGTTGCACGCACCTGTCACCGTGATCTCTGAGGTGTCGCTTAGTGCGAGTGAAAGCATCGCTTCAGTGTCAACGTTTGAGCGTGAACTGACGTTTGCAGCGCTACATGCCAGCCACCATTTTGCCATGGCGAAGGTAGTGGCTAGTTTGCTGGGCATCAAGGCTTACGAGACATTTGGTCTCGCGCCGGCTACGGCGTCATTTTATCGGGGGCAATGACGATGTGTTCTGTATCTTGGTTAGTGGATCGTAACGGTTATCAGGTGTTCTTTAATCGTGATGAACAAAAGTCGCGCGCACTGGCGTTGCCACCACAACAGCTTAACATTGATGGGGTGGAAGTATTGATGCCCATTGATCCCCAGGGAATGGGAAGCTGGATCAGTCTCAACGAATACGGCTTATCTCTCTGTTTGTTGAATAATTACCAAGGCATTGTCCCTGATGGCGAGCTCGTCAGTCGCGGCCTGTTATTGCGTCAGCTGGCGTCGAATTACAGCGTGCATGGCGTTATTCACGCGTTCAAACAGCTGGAACTTCGCCAGTTTGCACCATTTTCTCTGCTGGTGTTCGACCCCGAACTCACGCCTGAACTGCGAGCTGTAATGGCGTTGGAATGGGACGGTACTCAAAGCCGGATTCAAGCGACGGACTCACCACTGTTTTCATCTGGTGTTGATCTGGTTGCGGTTCGCGATTACCGGCTAAGCATCTATCAGCATCTGACATCGGAAGAGATGAGCGAAGAACAACTGCTGAAGTTCCACACCCAGCATCATCCAGAATATTTACACATGTCGACCTGTATGCACCGAAAAGACGCGCACACGGTCAGTTTTACCCACCTCGCAGTCACCAGCGACGATACGTCAATGGCCTATGTTGCCGGATGTCCGTGTCTGCACTTGACCCGACATGCGCTTATGCAACACCGGTATCGCATTGTCGGGCGGGCATCGCTGGTCTCTTAACAAAGGAAGTCAGTTATGAAAAAGTTTATCATGATGGCACTGCTGCTAGTGAGCAGCAGCGTTTGGGCTGAAGATCCCATTTATACCGGTTTTTTCAGTAACAAAGCATTGGACGGTTATGACACCGTAGCCTATTTTACCGACAATAAACCCGTGAAAGGTAAGTCAGAATTCTCGGTGGAGTATAAAGGTGCAGACTGGTATTTCGCCTCGGAACAGAACCTTAAACGCTTTCAGGCTGCCCCGGAAAAATACGCACCTCAATATGGTGGCTATTGCGCCTGGGCGGTATCGGCAAAGAACGATTTTGCCCCTGGAGACCCGAAGTATTGGGCGATTGTGGATGACAAGCTCTACCTCAATTACGATAAAGCGATCAAGCAGCGTTGGGATGAAAAACGTCAACAACACATCAAGCAGGCAGATAAAAACTGGCCAGCATTGATCAAATAGGGAATGGTCATGAGTTTTCAACTAAGTAAGCATCTACCAGCGCTGTTTATTGCGTTTGTCTTCATTCAATCGCTGTTTTTCAAGTTTACCGGTTCCTATGAAACCGATCATATTTTCGGCACGCTGGCGGAATGGTCTGGTTTGGCTTGGTTCGGGACTTACGGTGGCTACTTGATTGGCATCGCTGAGTTGATTGCTTCGATTTTGCTGTTCACCCGTTTCCATGGGCTGGGCGCTCTGATGGCGGTCGGAATCATGTCTGGCGCTATTTTCTTTCATCTGTTCACGCCACTTGGTGTCATCATGCCTGCGTTTGATGACACCGGTAAGGTGGTGGGCGATGACGGCGGTTTATTATTTGGCATGGCTTGCCTGGTTTGGCTATGTGCAGCTTTTTTGGCGCTCAGAGACTGGCGTTCAGACAAAGGGTTTTTGTATAAACTGACTCACAAGGAGGCCTGAGATGATACACAGTCCGTTTCGTTTGCCACGTTATACGCCCTTTGGTGTCGGAGAGTCGATGCTCGAATGGGCGACGGGGCTGGCTAAGCTGGATAAATATTATCAGCAGCGTCCGAAAACAGAGACCAGTTTTGAATTCATGCGTTACACGCTCGACGTTCTGAATATCGATTACCAACTAGCGCAGGGCACCACGTCCGATATCCCGAAGCATGGGCCGGTGGTGATTGTGGCAAACCACCCGCTGGGGGCTATCGAAGGAGTGATTCTGGCGGATCTTATTGGATCGGTACGCAATGATGTGAAAGTTCTGGCCAATCAGTTACTCAAACGCCTGCCAGAAATTGAAGATTTGTTTATTGGTATCGATGTTTTTGTCAGCAAAGACGCGGCGCGAACCAATGCGAATGCGATTCGTGAAGCACACCGGCATCTGGCCCTGGGGGGAGTGTTGGTCGTCTTTCCTGCCGGGGAAGTATCGACTTATCATCAGGGCGAAACGGGGTTATCGGACATTGAATGGAGTCAGTCCGTGGCGAAATTTGTTCGTCGTAGTCAGGCAGTAACGGTGCCGGTTTTTATCGATGGTAGCAACAGTCGTTGGTTCTACCGCGCTGGCCGCGTTCATCCTTTGCTTCGTACTGCCATGCTAGGCCGTGAGTTGCTGAATAAAAAAGCCTCAACTATTAATATCTCTATTGGCAGCCCAATTGCGTATTCAGAAGTGAAAGGATTTGAAAATGATGCGGATCTGGTCAGTTACTTTCGTCTCAACACCTATTTGATGGGACGACAGACTGAGCAAATGAAAGACTATACTGGCGCGTATGAGACGCCGGTCATGACCCAAGTCGATGTAACATTGCTGGAAGCGGATCTGGCGCAGTTACCACCAGATGCGCTACTGCTCAGTCAAGGGGAGTTTGATGTGTATTGCACACACTCTCAGCAGATTCCCAACATGATGCGTGAAATTGGTCGGGTCCGCGAAGTCAGTTTCCGTTCCGTGGGTGAAGGCAGTGGTTTGGCATGCGATCTGGACGAGTACGATTTACATTATCTTCAACTGTTTGTCTGGAACCGAGACCATCAGGAGCTGGTGGGGGCTTACCGTTTGGGACGGGTAGATCAATTGCTTGATCAAGCCGGCATTGAGGCGTTGTATTCACGTAGCCTGTTCCGTTATGACCAGGCGTTCATTGATTCGCTCGATCAAAGCCTCGAAGTCGGTCGTTCGGTCGTTTCAAAGAAATATCAGCGCAACCTCAACTCCTTGCTGTTGCTGTGGAAAGGAATTGCCACGTTTGTTTATCGTCATCCGCAATACACCCATTTGTTTGGCCCGGTTAGCATCAGCAACGACTACAGTCATCAGGCGCGTCAGTTAATGGCGGCAACGTTGTCCATTCATCATTATGATCAGGATAAGGCCAGTCTGGTTCAGCCGAGTGTGCCCCTGAGTGATAAGGAACCGGTATTTTGGCAAACGGGTATGTTGTCTGCGTTAGCCAATGTGTCGTTGTTGTCTAAAGTGTTGGCACGTATGGAGCAGGGAAAAGGGCTGCCGGTGTTGTTGCGTCAGTATCTGGGGATGAACGGGAAACTGGTGTGTTTTAACGTCGATCCGACGTTCAATAATGCTCTGGATGGTTTGATTGTGGTCAATTTGAAAAACGTACCGCTCAAAACGCTCGGAAAATACATGGGGCGAGAGCAGGCGGAGCAATATCTGACGGAAGAAACCGCACTGTAAACTAAAGGGGGACAGCTTGAGGCTGCCCCCTTTTTCGTCAGGCGTTAAGTGCCTGTTCCAGATCTGCAAGAATATCGTCAATATGCTCAATCCCGACCGAAAGACGAATCATCTCTGGTGACACTCCAGCCTGTTTTTGCTCTTCAGCACTCAACTGACGATGCGTGGTCGACGCAGGGTGACAAGCGAGAGACTTGGCATCGCCAATATTCACCAGTCGCTTAAAAATCTGCAATGCATCGTAAAAGCGTACACCGGCGTCATAGCCTCCTTTGAGGCCAAATGACAGTATGGCCGATGGTTTGCCCTTCATATATTTCTCGGCCAGAGGATAGTAGACCGAGTCTGATAACCCCGCATAACTGACCCAACTGACCTGTGGATGCTGTTGCAAATACTGGGCAACTTTGAGGGCATTGTCAGTGTGGCGTTCCATTCGTAGTGGCAGAGTTTCCAGCCCTTGCAGCAGCATAAAGGCGTTCATGGGAGACAGCGTCGAACCGGTGTTGCGCAATGGCACGGTTCGGGCGCGACCAATGAAAGCGGCAGGGCCAAACGCTTCAGTGTAAACAACGCCATGGTAGGAAGGTTCTGGACGGCTGAAGACTGGAAAGCGTTCCTGATGGTCTGCCCATGGGAACTGACCGGAGTCGACAATAATGCCACCTAAGCTTGTGCCGTGTCCGCCGACGTATTTGGTCAGTGAGTGGACTACAATGTCGGCACCAAATTCGATCGGTTTGCAGAGCGCCGGCGTGGCCACCGTGTTGTCTACGATCACAGGTACGCCAAGAGCATGAGCTTTTTCGACGATCCCCGATAAATCCACAATATTACCCGCCGGGTTGCCAATGCTTTCGCAATAGATCGCTTTGGTGTTGTCGTCAATCAGCTCTGCCAGGCTTTCCGGGTGATCATCTTTTGCAAAGCGCACCTCTATGCCTTGTTTGGGCAGCATATGAGCAAATAGTGTATAGGTGCCGCCATACAGCTGAGGGGTGGAGACAATATTATCGCCCGCCTCAGCCAGCGTCAGAATCGCATAGTTAATCGCAGCGCTTCCGGCGCTCACTGCCAGAGCTGCAACTCCTCCCTCTAATGCCGCCATGCGTTTTTCCAGTACGTCATTAGTGGGGTTCATGATGCGAGTATAAATGTTGCCTGGTACCTCCAGATTGAAGAGATCCGCACCGTGTTGTGCGTTGTCAAACTCGTAAGCGACCGTCTGATAAATCGGTGTGGCGACTGACTTTGTTGTTGGATCGGTTTCATAACCAAAATGAATAGAGAGCGTTTCGTCTTTCATAACTCGTCCTTGATGCATATTCGTCAGTAATACCTTAATCGTCATTGTCTTGCCCTTCATCTACATGAGAAAAAAACTGAGATCCTGGCCGGAATATGTGTCGAGCATATGGGGAAAGGTATATAGG
>NZ_WXWP01000281.1:6572-15527 GCF_009904765.1 Vibrio sp. V39_P1S14PM300 | reverse complement strand
GGACACGACGTCGCGAGATCCAGTTCAAATAAATTAATTACTCAATATTGAATCTGATCACATTAAGGTATGGTTTTGTGATTTTGGTCGCCAACCTGAAACGATGACGATCACGAAAATAGTCCATAATACCAAGGGCGTAGGGATTAGGAGGATGAGCCGTATTGATTTTTCTCTGAAGATAGATGGCGAAATACGGTGAAACCTTTTTGGGGTTAACCCTACATCACAAATATAAAAAGGATATGAACATGAAAAACGCCCTAAGCACAGTAGCACTCGGTACTCTTGTTGCTCTTGGCTCTTTCGGTGCAAACGCTGCCATCGAAGAAGGTCAACTAACCATCTGGATCAATGGTGATAAAGGCTACAATGGACTTGCTGAAGTCGGTAAAAAGTTCGAAGAAGAGACAGGGATTAAAGTCACAGTGGCACACCCGGATGGTCTTCAGGACAAGTTCCCGCAAACTGCAGCAACGGGTGACGGTCCGGATATCGTGTTCTGGGCGCACGACCGTTTTGGTGGCTACGCTGAAGCGGGTCTGCTGGCTGAGATCAAACCTTCGCAAAAAATCAAAGACGGCATCGTCGATTTTGCATGGGATGCGGTGAAATACGATGGCAAATACATCGGCTACCCAATCGCCGTTGAGTCTTTGTCTCTCATCTACAACAAAGATTTAGTGCCAAACCCACCGAAAACCTGGGAAGAAGTGGCAGCGCTGAACGCGAAGCTGAAAAAAGACGGCAAGTCCGCGATCATGTGGAACCTGAAAGAACCGTATTTCACCTGGCCACTGATGGCTGCTGATGGCGGCTACGCATTCAAATACACCGCCAGCGGTTACGACGTGAAAGATGCCGGTATTAACAACCAGGGCGTGAAAGACGCAATGAACTTTGTCAAAGGTCTGGTGGATAAAGGCGTCATTTCTCCTGATATGGATTACTCAGTTTCCGAGTCTGCGTTCAACCAGGGCAACACCGCAATGACCATCAATGGTCCTTGGTCATGGGGCAATATTGAGAAATCGGGCATCAACTATGGTGTGACGACGCTGCCTAAATTCAATGGCCAGTCTTCGAAACCATTTGTGGGCGTACTGACAGCAGGTATCAGCACTGCGTCACCAAACAAAGATCTGGCGGTTGAGTTCATCGAAAACTATCTGCTGACTAACGACGGTTTGCGTAAAGTTAATGACGACAAACCATTGGGCGCGGTTGCACTGAATTCGTTCCAGAAAGAGCTGGACAAAGACGCGCGTATCGCAGCGACCATGGATAACGCGATGAACGGTGAAATCATGCCGAACATTCCTCAGATGAATGCATTCTGGGGCGCGGCGAAAAATGCCATCATCAATATTGTGGACGGTCGTCAGACTGTAGACGCTGCGTTGGCTGATGCTGAAAAACAAATGACTAAATAACTCAGTAATACCTTTAAGGAGGGGGTAACCCCTCCTTCATTTCTCCTTTTTTATATCGCTAGCAGGTTCCTTTATGCAGTCAGTTCAAGGTACAGATGCTATGACATCATCATCGACGAACTTACCGACAAGCAAAAGTACATTGATCAAATGGTCGCTTTTAGCCACCGTCGGTATTGTAAATGGCTACGCCACCATTCTCATGTATTCACGTGGTGAGATTGCTTTCGCGCTTCTTACGTTAATCATCACCGCACTGGCTCTGTTTATCTTCGGCAGCAAGAAAACGTACGCGCACCGCTATATCTATCCAGGTATCGCGGGCATGATTTTGTTCATCCTTTTTCCGTTGGCGTATACCGTCGGTCTTGCGTTTACTAATTACAGTGCCAAAAACCAGTTATCGTTCGAGCGTGCGCAGTCAGTGTTGCTCGACAGAACCTATCAGAGTGGGGAAAGTTATCCGTTCACACTGTACAAAACAGAACAGGGCCACCGTATCGTCATTAATGATGGTGAGCAATTGCTGGCGACGCCAACGTTCCAGTTGGACGGTTTGAATGTATCGGATTTGGATCTGACGCCTGTAACGTCAGTCGATGGCGACAAAGAGCAAATTAAAACCATCGTCAAAAACCGCAGTGCTCTGGGGCAAGTGGATCTGCACATGCCTGATGGCGACGATATTCGCATGAGTGGCCTGCGTAAGTTCGCCGCGGTGGTGCCTTTGTACACGCTGCAGGGCGACGGAGAAACCCTGCTGAACAATCGCACCGGTGAAACGCTCAAGCCGAACAGGGATGAAGGCTATTACCAGCCAGTGAATGAACAGGGTGAGTTTGTCGGTTCAACCGTTTCGCCTGGCTTCATTGTGGGGGTGGGCACCCACAACTTTGAACGTGTATGGAAAGACGACGGTATCAAAGAGCCGTTCATCAGCATCTTTATCTGGACCATCGTATTTTCTGTTTTGACAGTGATTTTTACCGGTGTGATCGGTCTGGTTCTGGCCAGTGTCGTCCAGTGGGAGGAGCTGAAAGGCCGCTCGGTCTACCGTGTGCTGTTAATTCTGCCCTACGCAGTGCCAGCGTTTATCTCGATTCTGATCTTTAAAGGTTTATTTAACCAAAGCTTTGGTGAGATCAACATGGTTCTGGAGTCCATTTTTGGCCTGAGCCCGGCATGGTTTTCCGATCCGTTCCTGGCAAAAACCATGGTGCTCATTGTGAATACCTGGCTGGGTTTTCCGTACATGATGATCTTGTGTATGGGACTGCTGAAAGCGATTCCTGAAGACTTATATGAAGCGTCGGCGATCGACGGGTCGAACTTCATCTCTAACTTCACTCGCATTACGCTGCCGCTGATGATCAAACCGCTGACGCCACTGTTGATTGCCAGCTTTGCGTTCAACTTTAACAACTTTGTTCTTATTCAGTTGTTGACGGCGGGTGGCCCGAACATGATTGGGACGTCTGAGCCCGCTGGCTATACCGATCTGTTAGTGAACTACACCTATCGGATTGCGTTTGAAGGTGCTGGTGGTCAGGACTTTGGTCTGGCAAGTGCTATCGCCACGCTGATCTTCCTGCTGGTGGGGGCGCTGGCGCTACTCAACCTGCGTGTGACCAAAGTAGCTCAGGATTAAGGAGATTCCGAAATGGCAATGGTACAAGGTAAATCATTAAAATACCGTGTCTGGGCGACTCACATCGCGATGTGGACGTTCCTGTCACTGATCATATTTCCGCTGCTGATGGTAATTGCGATCTCCTTCCGTGAGGGTAACTTCGCCACTGGCAGCCTGATCCCGGATAATCCGTCGCTTGAGCACTGGAAACTGGCGTTAGGTATGGCTGTCGAAAATGCGGATGGCACCGTGACGCCGCCGCCGTTCCCGGTACTGACCTGGCTGTGGAACTCAATTAAAGTTGCAGGCATTACATCGGTTCTGATTGTGACCTTGTCGACGACTTCAGCGTATGCGTTTGCACGGATGAAGTTCAAAGGCAAAAACACTATCCTGAAAGCGATGATGATCTTTCAGATGTTTCCGGCAGTGTTAGCGCTGGTAGCGATTTATGCCTTGTTTGATAAGCTCGGTCAGTACATTCCTTTCCTTGGTTTGAACACGCATGGCGGCCTGATCTTCTCGTATTTAGGTGGGATCGCACTGCACGTCTGGACGATTAAGGGTTACTTCGAGACCATTGATGGTTCGTTGGAAGAAGCGGCCGCTCTGGATGGCGCAACACCATGGCAAGCCTTCAGACTGGTGCTGTTACCGCTGTCTGTACCGATTCTGGCGGTGGTATTCATCTTGTCATTTATCATGGTTGTGGGTGAGGTTCCGGTAGCATCTTTGCTTCTTTCTGATGTAAACTCATACACCTTAGCGGTTGGTATGCAGCAGTATTTATACCCTCAGAACTATCTGTGGGGGGATTTTGCAGCCGCAGCAGTATTGTCTGCATTGCCAATAACCGTCGTATTCTTACTTGCGCAGCGCTGGTTAGTCGGAGGACTTACCGCCGGCGGTGTGAAAGGATAATAAGAATAAGGGCGACCGTAAGGTCGCCCATTTTGTTTCTTCATCCAGCACTTTTGGTTTGGCCGCCGATCAGCTGGTTTGTAAGAGCAGTTCTGGCGTTACGCATAGCTGGCTGTTAGCTCTGATTCCTTACTATCCAACGACTAACAGTTTTTTGTAACCAAAACCCGGGCTTCCGCTTGGGTTTTTTTATGTCGGTAGGAAAGCAAAAGAGGGCGCCAGGCCCTCGTTGTATAGCTTGACGTGAGTAGTTATAGGGTTTGCGCAATCTGGCTGGTGACTTGCTGAAAGCCTTGCGCCAATGCTTCCACCAATGCCGGATAGCCTTCTGAGTCGAGGGGGACGCTGTGACGAAAAGCCTGGGTCTGCTGAATCTGTCCTTCAGCGTCAACCAGTGTCCACTCCCCGCTGATATCAGCGTTGCCTGTATACGAACCATTGAACTGTTCGACGCGCACTAGCAGCATAGGTTGACCACGGCTTGTCATCACCGGGTTCAGTTGCACTGGCCAGTACTGACTTTGTTTGCTGCGTAAGTCCGCCACCAGGCGTTGCGTTAACTGGGCTGACAGGTTTTGTGCCCACAAGTTCTGCTTAGTTTGGATCACCTGAGTGTCAGAGGTGCGGTAAACCAACCCGGCGCTGTCCAGATAAGGCGCCAGTTCGACTGGCCGAACAACTAGGATCGGAGCGGTTTGTGGAGCCCTGACCGTGGCTTCAGGGGCGGGCAACACATACAACTGACTGGCGGGTGGTGTTGCGCTGCAGCCTGCCAGTGCAACTAAGCTGAAAACTAACCATTTTTTCATTATTTCTGTCCTTTCGCCGGCACAGGGTCCTGTGCTTTTTCATCACCAAACACCAGAGAGTTCGGCTTTTCATTTAACTGACGCAATACAGGCTTAAACTCTGTCATGACTTGTTCAAACTGACCCAGCGCAGACTGCAGCTCGGAATACATTGGCGAGTTTGGTCCAAAGCCATTGAGGGTATCCTGGATCTGTTTAAGACTGTCGCGAATGTCTTTTGGCAGCGCCTGAGTGTCTTTCTGCTTGAGCAAAGTATCCAGGCTGGCGGCGACGCGTTCGGCTGATGCCAGGGTTTTCTCTGAGGTTTCCAACGTGGCGTTCAGAGAGTTGAGCGTATCGTCCAACGGCAGATCGTTCAGTTTTTGCAGCAAGTCGGTGACTTGTTTTTGCACTTCGGCAAAGCCGCCTTGCCTGGTCGGAAACACATCGTAGCCTTCAAATGACTCTGGTTGATTTGCCTGATCCTTCGGATAGAAATCCGCATCAATATACAGAGCCCCCGTCAACAAGCTGCCCGTTTTGAGGGTGGCGCGCAGGCCCCGTTTGAACTCTTCACGTAACTTGGTTTTGAGGATCTCGACTGGCACTTGTTCAAACGAGTCGTAGACACGCCCCAGTTCAATGCGCACCAGAACAGGAATTTGGGTGGCAGAGAAGTCCTCATCCGGAGTCGGCATGCGCATTGGAACGCGCATCACGGTACCGATGCGGATCCCACGGTATTCCACGGGAGCACGGGCTCTGAGGCCGCGCACCGATTCATCAAACAACATCACGAATTCCAAGTATTCGTCGTAAAGGCCTTCTCGGACCTGTTTGTGATCGTCAAACAGGCGGTAGCGACGCATCTGCTTTGTGACGGGCTGGCCCGAGTCCATACCTCGCGGTACATCGAAGGTCACGCCGCCAGTCAACAAACTTTCCAGTGAACCGAATCTCAGGTTGAAACCTTCGGCATTGAGCTGCAAGTCTACCCCCGATGACAACCAGAAATGGGATCGGGTGCGGACCAGGCTGTCGTAGGGCTCAAAAATGAACAGTTGATAGAGGGCTTTTTGCGTGTTGACGTCAAAGCTGGTGCTCTCAACACGCCCGACAGTGAAGCCTTTGTAGATCACCGGGTCACCCACGGACAGCTTGCCCGCTTCCTGATTGCTCAGAACGACCCTTAATCCTTTGGCGTCCGGCGGTGCCACTGGCGGGACGTCAAGTACGGTAAATTCTTCGCGTTTTTCTTTCTCGTGGCCGGGCTGAAGTTGGATATAGGCTCCGGAGAGCAGGGTCTCCAGGCCAGACACGCCATCCCGGCCAATACGCGGTTTAACGACCCAGAACAGGGTGTCTTTTTTCAGCATCCGTTCTGCGTCTTTGTTCATGCGAGCGGTGACTAGGATGTAATCGTAGTTGTGGCTTAACGTGACCTCAGTGACGGTACCAACTTTCACGTTCAGAGAGCGAATCTCTGTTTTGCCCACTTCAATACCTTCGGCCGTCTTCATTTTTAACGTGATTTCCGGACCAGTGCTGGTGATGTGTTGGTACAACATCCAGGCACCCATTGCCAAAGCCAGGATCGGAATGATCCAGATAGTGGAAATGTGCCGTTGCGGTTGAACGTTAGCCGAGGTTTTTTTCTCTTCACTCATCGTTGGTTTTCTCGTTCACAAGATCAATAGGCTGCTGAACGTGCGTTGGCGTACGTTGCCAGAGCATGCGCGGGTCAAATACCATCGCGGAGAGCATGGTGCATATCACGACAGCAGCGAAAGAAAGGGCGGCCGGACCCGGATAAATGGCCATCAGGTTGTGGAGCTGAACCAGTGCGACCAGAATGGCTACCACGAAAATATCAATCATCGACCAACGGCCGATAAACTCAGTAATACGATACGCTTTTAAGCGCGTGATGCTTTCCTGCCGCGGGTGCTTGTGCATGTTTTTTGCGGTGACAAACAGCCAGGCTAAGGTGAGCATTTTGGCTAATGGAATAAAAATACTGGCTAAGAAAATCACCATCGCAATGGGATAGGAGCCTAGTTGCCATAGCAGAATCACCCCCCCGAGGATGGTGGAACCTTCACTGTGGCCCAAGCTTACGGTATACATCATCGGATACAGGTTGGCCGGCACATAAAAAATCGCAGAGGCGATCAGCAGTGCCCAGGCTTTCTGCAGATTTCCGGATGGGTCATATTTGTGTGTGCGGCTGCCACAGCGGACGCAACGACTGTGCCGTTGTTCGTCGAGCGGATTGATCTGATGACAAACATGACAACTGACATGATTGGCCGAGAGGTGGCTGTCACCATCGCAGACGTGGTCAACCGGGATGCTTGGGATGAACTGATCCCACAACCAACTTTTGTCAACCATGGAGATGCATTTCACGACCAAGACGGTATAGACACAAAACGCCCAGAAGGAGGTGCCCATGCCAATGTCTGCCAGAGACGCGATTTTGATCAGGCTGACCAGTACACCGATCAGAAACACATCCACCATCAACCAGGGCTCAACTTGAAACAGAACCCGGCAGATGAGTTTAGTGGTGTGCCTCTGCTTTGGGTTTGGTGGATGACGACGAAAATGCAGGGCTTTGAGGTGTAAATAAAGCAGGCAACAGATGTAAATCGCCGGCAGTACGATGACCGTTGCCAGTAGCAGCGAGGCGAGTAGCGAGTTTTGAAACTGCTCCAGCATCTTGACCGAATGCAGCAATGTGATCTCTTGTGTTAGGCCCTTGACACTGAACGACATAAAAGGAAACGAGACGCTGAGAATCAACGTAATAAGGCACGTGATTGCATAAGCAATCGGGCGTTGATACGGGTTGGTCGGTTGTTTTAGCAACGTATGATGACAACGCGGGCATTGAGCTTTTTGTCCTGCTGCGACGGCGGGAATATCGACAACCAGACCACATTCTTCGCAAGCAATCAGGTGCTGAGAGGTCGTGCTCTCAATCTTTTTGTGAGGTGATTCAATAGGTTGAGCACCTTCCATCATCGCTTCCATTTGGTTAGGTTGATTATATCAGGCGTCAATATAGTGTAGTTGTCCACCTGGATAGTTAAATCCAAGTGAAAATTTGCAGGTAACTTGCTCATATTCATAGGATTAACGCAGTGTATATTGAGAATAGTTGCGTTTGTGAGAAAGGAGCAACTGTAGCAGAAAACGAGGGCGATCAGAACTCGCGGCTGGAAGGAGCACACCCGACGTATTGAAGCAGCACGTAGATACTCTCTTGTTGTAACGCCACTTTGCGAAACAGATCGGCGAAAATGCTATCGCCGCCGAAGCAGGTGCGGATGTAATGATTGATTGCCTGTGCGTCGTAGCCTTCGACGTACATCGTCCGTACCCATTGATACTCCACCGATTTG
This sequence comes from Vibrio sp. V39_P1S14PM300, assembly GCF_009904765.1. Lineage (NCBI taxonomy): Bacteria > Pseudomonadati > Pseudomonadota > Gammaproteobacteria > Vibrionales > Vibrionaceae > Vibrio > Vibrio sp. V39_P1S14PM300. Next base: position 7,348 of record NZ_WXWP01000281.1, on the reverse strand, counting down.
GGGTTGGCCAGCGTATCGGCGCTCAGTGTGGTGTTCAGGCTCAATCAGGGTTCCTCTGTCTTTTCCTGCCTTTGCGCAGTAATGAACCGCGGATTAAATCAAACAAAGATGAAAGAAAAATGACAGAGGTAAACGATTACAAATAAAACGCGTTAAACATGACTTTACTTCAGGTATTTGACGTGCGCTTCCATCTCTTCGCCAATCTTTTTGCGCATGTTCATCAGGCGAATGGCAGACTGCTGTAGGGCGATGTCTTCCTCACTTTGTGGCACCCACTCCGGAATACGCGTTGGCTTACCAGCCTCATCAACCGCCACCATGATCACGATACAATGCGTGGTAAGACGATTTTTCATCTCTTTGGGATCGCTGGCCTGAACATCGATAGCGATGTGCATAGAGGTAGTTCCGGTGTAAATGACTTTTGCACTGACTTCAACCAGGTTGCCGACATGGATCGGAGCCACAAACCGGATTCCGCCGGCGTAGGCGGTAATGCAGTACTTGCCACTCCAGGCGGCTGAACAGGCATACGCGGCCAGGTCAATCCACTTCATGACAGCGCCGCCGTGGACCTTGCCGCCAAAGTTTACATCGCCGGGTTCTGCCAGAAACCGTAATGTGATGTTGCGTTGTCCGCTGCTCATAGGTTTGTCCTCATTATTTTGATGTGATTCATCATACATTGGAAATGTAAAAAAAGTGTAATTGATTTTTTACTTGTTAGTGATTTTGGCTTTATGGCGGTGAATGGGGGGGACGGCATGAGGAAA
>NZ_WXWP01000281.1:0-6527 GCF_009904765.1 Vibrio sp. V39_P1S14PM300 | reverse complement strand
TACTTACGTGATTTTAAGTTTATGACCCAAGAAGAGCGCCTGATTCACTTACAAATGCTGATCAAGCAGCAGGGGAAAATGACCGCGACCGATATCTGCAATCAGTTTGGCGTTTCGCGTGATTCCGCGCGGCGCGATCTGGTGAAACTCACCCAGCTGCCGGGCATTCAGCGCATTCGTGGTGGTGCGATGTTGGCTCCGGTGTCGCCGAAAAGCGAGCCGTTCTCGGCTAAAACTGTTAGCAGGGCCAAGCACGCATTGGCGCAGTGCGCGGCATCGCTGGTGGATGCACAGGACTACATTGTGCTTGATACCAGCACTACGTTGGCCCTCGTCCCCAGTTATCTGGCGGCGCCCGCGACCATCGTGACCAACTCGGTTAACACGCTGGCTCAGGTTGAAGAGGGCTCTTCGCATGTGGTGCATCTGCTGGGCGGTCATTTTGACCCGTACAGCCGCGCTATTTTAGGTGCGCAGGCTGAACAGCAAATGGCTGGCTATCACGTCAACAAGGCGTTTATTGGCGTGTGCGCGCTGTCTGAGCGTGGCCTGACCACCAATTATGAACAAGAAGCGTCGATGAAACGCACGATGATGGCGCAAGCGCAGCAGATCATTTTGGTGTGCGAACAGCACAAAATGGGCACCGAGAATTTCCATCACGTGTGTGATGTGGCGGCGATTGACATGGTGATCACCGACGCGCCCCCCGCGCCAGCACTGCAAGAATTATTTGACCGTCACGACATTCAGTGTGTTGTGGCGACCGCACCAGAAGGACAGTTTTGATATGACTTACGCTCCGGTAAAAACCGCCGTGATTGGCTACGGCTATTCGGCGAAAACCTTTCACTTGCCTTTCATCAACTCGCTGCCTGAGCTAACGCTGAGTGCGATCAGTTCCAGCCAACAAGCCGCAGTCGCGGCCGATTGGCCGAGCGCGCAATGGTTTGGCGATGCCAATGATCTGCTGGACAACAGCGATGCTGAGCTGGTGATCATCACCGCGCCGAACGATGTGCATTACCCGCTGGCCAAACGCGCGCTGCAAAATGGCAAACACGTGATCGTTGAAAAGCCGTTCGTGACACGCATTGAAGATGGTGAAGAGCTGATTGCGTTGGCGGCGGAAAAAGGCTTAACACTGAGCGTGTTCCATAACCGTCGTTGGGATGGCGATTTCCTCACCCTGCAAAAGCTGATGGCGGAAGGTCGTTTGGGTGACATCAAACTGTTTGAATCTCACTTTGACCGCTACCGCCCGGAAATTCGTCAGCGCTGGCGTGAACTGGCGCAAGATGGTGGCGGTATTTTGTTTGATTTGGCGCCGCACCTGCTTGACCAGGCGCTGGCGCTGTTTGGCTTGCCACAGGCGATCAATGCGCAGTGCCGCATGATGCGCCCGGGCGCCACCACCATCGATTACTACAACCTGATCCTGCACTACCCAAATCACTTGGTGCACCTGCATTCGAACCTCTACAGCCCAGAGCCGAACCTGCGCTACAAAGTGCTGGGCAGTTTGGCGAAGTATGAGAAATACGGCCTCGATCCACAGGAAACCTACCTCAAAGAAGGCAAGCAGCCGGACAGTCCGCAGTGGTCGCAGGAAGAGGCGTCACTGTATGGTCAGCTACACAGCGAAGCGGGATCAGAAACCATTCCGACCGAACTGGGCGGCTATCAGCTCTATTTCAAAGGCGTGGCGGATGCGATTCGTCTCGGCACGGCCAACCCGGTGCCGCCAGAGCAGGCGCTGCAAAACATCGCGCTGATTGAAATGGCGCTGGAGAGCAGCAAAACGGGTCAAACGTTGCAGGTGAAGTTATGAGCCTGACACTGGCCGAGATTGCACAGCAAGAAGAGGTGCTGCAACTGAGTCATTTTAACCACGATGTGGCGTGGCAATTGGGCTGTGCGCTCAAGCAGATGGCGGAAAGCCAGCAAGTCGCGGTGGCGATCGAAGTGTATGGTTTTGGTCAAACACTATTTCAATACGCCATGCCGGGCACGTGTGCGGATCATCTCGATTGGATGCGCCGCAAACGCAATTCGGTGCTGCGCTATGGCCGCAGTTCCTACTACCTGTCGCTGTACAACGCGCAAAAGCAGCGCGAGTTTGAAACGCAGCCGCATATCGATGCCGCGCAATATTGTGCTCATGGTGGCTCGTTTCCGATTCGAATTGCGGGATCTGGGTTGGTTGGGGCGGTGACGGTTTCTGGCCTCGCTCAACTCGACGATCACCAAATGGTAAGCGATGCGCTACAAAGTGTTTTTCAAGAACAAACGCAATGAACAAATAAGCCCCGCGAGGGGCTTATTGCACGTTAAGCGAGCGTCCGACGTATCGAGCTGGTGTTGGCGTACTCATGACTTTATCCAGCAACGTCATGCTTTGCTCAAAGTAGGGGTTATAGGTTAAGCGGGCATGTATCTTCCCTGGCTCACGATAACCCCACGCTGAGTACCAGACTTCTTTGTCTTGCGCACACAGCCGTTGCAACTCTTCATCCTGACCATTGCTGCAGATCATCTTGTGGCCGTTCATACCATATTCGGGATTTTCCGGTGAAAACAGTAGCCCCATATGGGAGCCATTAGAAATCCGCAGATGTGGAATCCTCATGCTAAAACGTACGGCCCGCTGATCGGCCAAGGGCGTTTCCCCTTGCCAAACCAGTACATTGCCGGGATTGGGCATTTTGTTGGTAAAGGTGTTCATCGCATAGTCGGTGCTGATCACGCTGTCACTTTCACTCATGATCATAAATACTGGCCGCTCAAAGCGTGTTTGTGCCAGTTGGTTGCGCACGGTTTCTGAAGTCTGATAGTAGACAACGGCACCGTTCATTGGCAGTGAATTGTAACGTAGATAATTGTCTTCTGGATCCTGATCCGCCCATGTCATAAACCAACTGGCGATTTCGGCCCAGGAGACAATGTCATTGCCGGGCTTAAACGCCGGAGAAAATAACAGCAAACCCTGGATACTTGCATCTTGCAAGGCTTCAGTGGTCACCAAATTGGCACCAGTGGAATAGCCGCCCAGCCAGACTTTATCGAACTCTTGCTTGAGCAACTGGGTGTGGTGATGCACTACGCCCTGCCAATCCTGTTCGGATGGAAGCATCAGATCGCCGACTTTCGAACCGTGGCCTGGCAACAGAATCGTGCGCACCAAATAGCCTTTGGTGGCCAGGTGTCGGGCAATATCATCAAAGGAGTAAGGTGAATCTCCCAGTCCATGCACCAACAGCACCGCTTCACCATTGGGTGTGTCTGGACGGTATTCATGAGGCAGGTTCAATGCGATTTCGCGTGCATGATCATCGCTGATAAAAAAGCGATGTTGTTCGAGCCACTGACGCGTTTCGTCGACGTACTCGTTGAATGTGGCCTGATTATAAGGGGGCAGCGATGGTGCACTGGAATAACTCGGGTGTTCCGGACTGCTGCTACATCCGCTTATTGCGGATGTCACTAAGCCGGCAGCGCCAAGTAGGAACGCTGCCGGTAAAATATGTCGTTTGATGCGGGAGAGTATCGCTGGTCTATTTTTTCGGAACTTCTTCATATTCGCCTTCAATAACGGCGTTCTGCTCTGTGGCGAATTGATAGTTTTGCATCTCTTTCCGGATACGTCGTCCGGTGATCAGCGCGGCGATCGTCAGCGGGATAATCATAATCAGGCTGGCAACCAGAGCAAAAAAGCCGGTGATAATTGTCAGAAACGTGACGATAAGTCTACTCATAATACGTACCTCTCTATCTACAGGTTCAGATTATCAGGGTCAAGATGAACCAAAGATGAACGCTGTTCAGAAAAACAAAAAAGCCGCCCTTCAATGAAGTAGGGCGGCAAGTACGGGGAAAGTAGGTTTATAGTTTTAGTGTTGTGGAGTCTTAAATTTATGCCGATGGATACGTTTTGTAGCGCACACCCATCATCTGTTCCATACAATGCACTACCTGGCAGCTGTAACCGAACTCGTTGTCGTACCAGATGTACAGTACGCAGCGGTTGTCCTGAGCGATCGTGGCCGCACCGTCAACCACACCGGCATGGCGAGAGCCCACCAGGTCACTGGATACGATTTCGGTTGAGTCGGTGTAGTCAATCTGAGCGGACAACGAAGAATTTAACGCCATACCACGCAGGAATTCGTTCAGCTCGTCTTTGTCTGTCCCTTTTTCCAGGTTCAGGTTCGCAACGGCCATAGACACATTAGGCGTTGGTACCCGGATTGCGTTGCCGGTAAGTTTGCCCGCGAGTTCTGGTAGTGCTTTTGCAACCGCTTTGGCGGCGCCAGTCGAGGTCAGAACCATGTTCAGTGATGCACTGCGGCCACGGCGTTCACCAGAGTGGAAGTTATCGATCAGATTCTGATCGTTGGTGAACGAGTGCACCGTTTCAATGTGACCTGAAAGCACGCCGTATTTGTCGTTCATCGCTTTCAGAACAGGAGTGATGGCGTTGGTAGTACAGCTAGCGGCTGAAATGATGGTGTCATCTTCACCAATCACGTTGTCGTTCACACCAAAGACCACGTTCTTGATATCGCCCTTGCCTGGCGCCGTCAGAAGTACTTTCGCCGCGCCTTTACTTTGCAGATGCTGGCTCAAACCTTCTGAATCGCGCCAAACACCTGTGTTATCGACGATCAGTGCATTGTTGATGCCGTAAGCGGTGTAGTCGACGTCTTCTGGCTTGTTAGCATAAATAATCTGGATGTAGTTGCCGTTTGCTATGATGGCTTTACGTTCTTCATCGACAATGATGCTGCCGTTGAACTGACCGTGAACTGAGTCACGACGCAGCAGGCTGGCACGTTTCTCCAGATCGCCTTTCTTGCCACCGCGAACCACAATGGCGCGTAAGCGAAGCGGGTAACCAGGGCCACTTTTTTCAATCAGCAGACGGCTGAGCAGACGGCCGATGCGGCCGAAACCGTACAGCACAACGTCACGAGGCTCAGACACGGTTTGTCCATTCATGGCACCGACCAGTGCAGTGTGAATAAAGTCTTTAATACCGTGTGCATCGTCGCGTCCATTCCAGTATTGGTGAGCAAGCTGACCAATATCGATTCGACAAGGAGACAGTTCCATTTCGCTCAGACATTGGATAATTGGTTGAGTTTGCTCAGCAGAAAGAGGGGTGCCGGTATAACGGCGGGCGACGCGGTGTGCTTTGATGATATCGATGGTGGTAGCGTTAATCAGCGTTTTTCCAAACAGGATAACTTCTACGCCTTTTTGTCGATAAAGCTGGCCAATCAGGGGACAAATGGATTCAGCAATCGTTTGGCTGGTTTGCCAGTCAAGAAGGTGTTTCTCTGGACTCATCGTATGTATAGGACCTTTCACATTATGGGCTGACTCTGCTGACCCGGTAGTTGTAGGGGGAGGTGAGCAGAGGGTTATTAGAATCTGTAATTCTGTTGTAATTTTTATGTGGCAGGATTGTAATGGCTAACATCTTATTCTGCTAGAAAAATTAATTCTGGTGGTTTTTGCTGGATAAGCGCGGAAAGACGACCCATTTACCGTGTTTTTCAATGACTGGCGGCTATTGACAATTTCAGAACTGCAAACTTATTTTTTGTTAAAAAATACTCATTTCTCAGTATCTTTTGTAATTGGTGTAAGTGTGTGGAATTGAGGTTTGGCTTGTGTCACAAATTACGCTTTTTTAGTGAACATGAATGAGCGCAATTAGCCTCGTTTCACTGGAAGTGGTTATGGCGAGCAAAAAAGAGTGTTTTGGCGCTTTGAGAGGCGAGGTTTTCAGCTGTGCGAATCTAATTTCTACTCGTTGAGATGAAAAAGGCTCCGTTAAGGAGCCTTTTCGACACAGTGAATTGATCAGACGTCAATGTGTTCAAGATCGCTTAAGGGAAGCCAATTGACTTTCACGCCAGCCTGAAGAAACATTTCCTGACTCACCATAATCTTATCTCCCCAGCGAGAGAGAAAATCTTCCGTTTGCTCGGGGCAGTGTACGGCCGAAATGCCGGTTTGGATGATTTTGGCGGCACAGTTCGGACATGGAAAATGTGTAACCCAGATTTCACAGCCATCCAAATCTCGTTTGGCGAACAGAATCGCATTTTCCTCAGCGTGCAAAGTTTTCAGGTATTTCATATCCCGATCGTCGGTATTGGCGCTGTCTGAGATACCGTGCGGGTAGCCGTTAAAGCCAACGGATACAATTCGGTTTTGTTTAGTAATGACGGCACCCACTTGTGTGGAAGGGTCTTTACTCCAGGAGCCAACAAGTTTTGCCATTTGGTAAAAGCGTTGTGCCCATTTCGAAATCATTCGTCGTTCCTCTGAATTAGCGGCGTTGTGATTGCTGTGATTGAATTCAGCAATAATATCCTAATTTATTTGGCTTGAGTCCAGAAAAATAGACACTCAGGTCATGAGTACAAGGCGGCAGCAGATAAAAGACTGTGAAGTGCGTCACTGAGTTTTTGGTTGAGGGCAGCATCCTGAAGGGTGAATTTGCTCAAGTTCTTGTG
>NZ_WXWP01000087.1:0-15577 GCF_009904765.1 Vibrio sp. V39_P1S14PM300 | reverse complement strand
TTATAACTAATAATTATAAACTATGTGGCTTATGTTATGTCGCATAGCAGTGTTTTGAGCAATGGCTGGGGCCGATGAAGGGGTTACGAGGTCAATAATGAAATTACAACAACTGAAGTATATTGTTGAAGTAGTCAATCACAATCTCAATGTATCAGCGACGGCGGAAAGCCTGTACACCTCTCAGCCTGGGATCAGTAAGCAAGTTCGCCTGCTTGAAGATGAGTTGGGTATTCAGATTTTTGAACGCAGTGGCAAGCATTTGACTCAGGTGACCTCGGCAGGCGAAGATATTATCCGTATTTCCCAGGAAATCCTCTCCCGGGTCGAAAGTATCAAAGCGGTAGCGGGTGAGCACACACATCCAGAGATGGGTACGCTGAATATCTCTACTACGCATACTCAGGCGCGCTATGCTCTGCCTGAAGTGATCAAAGGGTTTACGGCCCGCTATCCGAAAGTGTCTTTACACATGCATCAGGGCACCCCAAGCCAGATGTCTGAAGCCATAGCCAAAGGAACGGCCAATTTCGCGATTGCTACCGAAGCGTTGCATCTGTACCAGGATGCGATCATGTTGCCTTGCTATCACTGGAATCGTTCGATTGTGGTACCAAAAGATCACGCACTGGCGCAGAAAGAGAAGGTCACCATTCAGGATCTGGCGGCGTACCCCTTAGTCACTTATGTGTTTGGTTTTACCGGACGCTCGGAGCTGGATACGGCCTTTAATCGAGTCGGCCTGACACCACGCGTGGTGTTTACCGCGACCGATGCCGATGTGATTAAGACTTACGTCCGAATGGGAATCGGTGTCGGCGTGATTGCCAGCATGGCGATTGATCAGCAGCACGATTCTGATCTGGTTGCAATTGATGCCAGTCATATCTTTGGGGCCAGTACCACCAGTATTGGCTTTCGCCGCGGGACTTTCCTGCGTTCTTACATGTTCGATTTTATGGAGCGTTTTGCGCCGCATTTGACCCGACCAGTGGTCGAACAGGCGATCTCTCTCAAATCAAACGCCGAAATCGAAGAGATGTTCCGCGACATCGAACTGCCAGTCCGATAACACTTCCACTTCTTCATGCTTCCCCCTACAATGCAGCGCACTCAGGGGGAAGTATGCTATCCAGATTTCACGTTCTAGATCAACTACTGACAGACTACCAGCTACTGTGGCGCTTCGAGCCATTTCATCACAGCCGACAGGCAGAGCCTGCATGGCAAACGCAATACCCTCAATTGTCTGAGTGGTTGGGTCAGTTGAGCCCGGCTGATGTCGAGTATTATAAATCGTCACCACAGGCATTGCAGGCCAAGGTGACCCAGTGCCTCCCTGAACTTCACGTTCTTACGGAAGCGGTCGCGCTAGAATCAGCAGATGTCTCCACGTTGTCACTCGATCGCGGTATCGACAGCGGTATTCCGGGCCGTAAGCTGACCCAAATTTTAGCGATGGGTCAGGCGGCACTGAAGGCGCATTCCGGCAGCGAATGGCTGGAGTGGTGTGCGGGGAAAGGGTTCCTCGGCCGCATATTAGCCAGTCAGAGTCGCCAGAATGTCACCAGTTTCGAGTTCCAGACTTGTCTGTGTGAATCTGGGCAACGTGACGCAGACAAGCGCGCCTTGCCAATGCAGTTTGTTCAGGGGGATGCTTTTGGTGTTGAGTCGGACGATGTGTTCAATGCGAGACAACATGCCGTCGCACTGCATGCTTGCGGTGATTTACACGTTGCTTTGATGCATAAATCGGTGCGCTTTGGTCTGCCGGCGATCACCCTATCACCGTGTTGCTACCATCTGATTGAGGGGGAGTCGTATCGGCCTTTATCCTCGCTGGGACAGAATTCATCACTGGCTTTGACCCGCCAGGAATTGAGAATCCCCCTTCAGGAAACCGTTACCGGAGGCGAGCGGGTCAGACGTCATCGCTTTCAGGAGATGGTGTATCGACTTGGTTTCGATTTGCTGTTGCGCTCTGAGCTGTCTTTGCAACAGTACCTTCCCATACCCAGTATTCGTAAGTCGATGCTTGCCGACGGATTTGAAGTATTTTGCCGCTGGGCAGCGGAGCAGAAACAGATGATTTTGCCAGACTGCGATTGGGCGTATTATCACGAGCAAGCTGAGCGGCGCTTCTGGCATATGGAACGCTTAAGCTTAATCCAGGACATATTCCGTCGCCCTCTGGAAATGTGGCTGGTGATGGACAAAGCCAGTTATCTGAGTGAGCAGGGATACAGGGTGAACATCAGCGAGTTTTGTCGTCGTGACATCACACCAAGGAACATTCTGATTCACGCTGAACGCGGCTTCGGGCAATAAAAAATCACCCACCTCTCTTTTTTGTTAATTTGGTGTTAAAACTTGCTTTCCATTCTCCTAAGTTATTGGTAATAATGTTGGTTAAACGCACACAAAGTGTGCAGATAACAAAAACAACACAACATCTACTATCACATGCTTAAATCAAGGAGTTCAGATGAAGGCAGGCAAAGTCATCGCTACCGCCGTTCTGGCAAGCGCCGCATTACTCTCATCCACCAGTATCATGGCAAAAACCGCGAAAGTGGCGGTTTCGCAGATTGTTGAACACCCGGCCCTGGACGCCGCCCGGCAGGGGTTACTCGATGGTCTGAAAGCGAAAGGTTATGAAGAAGGAAAAAACCTGGAGTTTGATTATAAGACCGCTCAAGGCAACCCGGCGATAGCTGTGCAGATCGCTCGTCAATTTGTCGGAGAAAACCCGGACGTATTGGTGGGGATCGCTACGCCGACCGCTCAGGCTCTGGTCTCTGCCACGCGTGATATCCCGGTGGTATTCACTGCGGTAACCGACCCCGTCGGTGCCAAATTGGTGAAGCAACTTGAGCAACCTGGCAAGAACGTCACCGGATTGTCGGATTTGTCTCCAATCGCTCAGCACGTGGAGCTGATTAAAGAATTGTTGCCTAACGTGAAATCAATCGGCGTGGTTTTTAATCCGGGTGAAGCCAATGCAGTGACTCTGGTTGAACTCCTGAAGGAAAGCGCCAAAGCGCAGGGTATCGATGTGGTGGAGGCTACGGCGCTGAAAAGTGCCGACGTACAGTCGGCTACTCAGGCCATCTCTGCTAAATCAGACATCATTTATGCTCCAACAGACAACACGGTTGCCAGTGCGATTGAAGGGATGATCGTCGCGGCGAATCAGGCAAAAACGCCGGTATTTGGTGGCGCAACCTCGTACGTTGAGAAAGGGGCTATCGCTGGTCTGGGGTTTGACTACTACCAGGTCGGTGTACAAACAGCGGATTACGTCGCTGCGATCTTGGAAGGCCAGAAACCGGGCCAGTTGGACGTGAAAGTGGCCAAGGGTTCGGATCTGGTTGTCAATCCGAAAGCCGCGGAAATGTTGGGCATTACTCTGCCGGAATCGGTTGTAGCGCGCGCGACCAGCGTTAAGTAATCCTGTTTGAAACCAGTAGGCGTGGGCTTACTGGTTTCTTTGTCTCTGAAAAAGGAGTTGCCTATGTCTGCTTTTGCGTTTTTTGGTGCGCTTGAGATAGGTCTTTTGTATGGATTAGTTGCGCTGGGTGTGTATTTGACTTTCCGCGTACTGGATTTTCCTGATTTGAGTGTTGACGGCAGTTTCCCAATGGGAGCCGCGGTGGCCGCGACGGCGATCGTTGCCGGGATCAACCCCTGGGTAGCGACAGGAATGGCGATCCTTGCTGGTGGGGCAACCGGTTTGGTGACCGCGTTTCTTGCGGTTCGGTGTGGGATATTACATCTGCTGGCATCAATTCTCACCATGATCGCTGCGTTCTCGATCAATATTCGGATCATGGGTAGGCCGAATATGGCGTTGCTCGGTGAAGACACCATTTTGACCCCATTTGAATCACTGGGAGATTCGATGCTGGTACGTCCGATTGTGGTGGGCGTCTTGGTGCTGATTTCTGCCTGGTTGGTGGTGCGTCTGCTGAACAGTGATTTTGGCCTTGGCCTGAGAGCCACAGGGGTGAATGCTCGTATGGTGTCTGCCCAAGGGGCGAGTACCGCGTTTTATACCTATTTTGGTTTGGCGCTCTCTAACGCCTTTGTCGGCTTTGCTGGCGCTCTGTTTGCACAAACCAACAGCTTTGCTGACGTCACTTCCGGCGTCGGCACCATCGTGGTCGGTCTGGCGGCGGTGATACTGGGCCAAACGCTGATCCCGGGGCGCAAGATTTGGGTGGCGGTTCTGGCGGTCATCGTAGGCTCAGTGCTGTACCGCCTGGCGGTTGCGTTTGCACTTAGCACCGGAATGTTCGGTTTACAGGCATCAGACCTGAACTTAGTCACCGCGGTTCTGGTGGCCGTAGCGTTGATCGCACCAAGGATAAAAGGAAACCTCAAGGCAAAAAAGCGCGGTAAGCCTGATTTTCAGGCTGGTGTTGTCAAACAGGGAAAAGAATCAGGAGAAGTTGCATGATTCAGTTGGAAAATATTGAGGTCACTTTTAACCCGGGTACCATATTGGAAAACCGGGCGTTACGTGGTGTCTCACTTAACGTACCTGAACACCAGTTTTTAACCGTGATTGGCTCAAACGGAGCGGGTAAATCGACCCTGCTGGGTGCGGTAACGGGTGAAACGCCAATGATTGGCGGCAAAGTGGTGATTGATGAACTGGATGTGACATCAAAAACAGTTGCCCAGCGTGCAACACAATGTGCGCGGGTGTTTCAGGATCCGCTGGCGGGGACGTGCGGGGAGCTGACCATCGAAGAGAATATGGCTTTGGCCTATATGCGTGGCAAGCGCCGTAGCTGGAATCTCTCGTTGTCCTCCAAACGACGCAAACTCTTCCAGGAGCGCATCAGTATCCTTGGGCTAGGGCTTGAGGATCGCTTGGGTGACAGTATCGGTTTGTTGTCGGGTGGCCAGCGTCAGGCGGTAAGCCTGGTGATGGCGACGCTGTCAGAAAGTAAACTGCTGCTGCTGGATGAGCATACTGCGGCCCTCGATCCTCGTATGGCGGCGTTCATCATTGATTTGACCAAAACGATTGTCAGTGAATTCAACCTGACGGTAATGATGGTGACACACTCGATGAAAGATGCGTTGGCGTGTGGCGATCGCACCGTCATGCTGCATCAGGGGGAAATTGTGCTGGATGTTGCCGGTGACCAGCGCGCCAATATGACGGTGCCGGATTTGCTGGAAATGTTCTCGAAAGTTCGGGGAGAGGAATTAGCGGACGACAGTTTGCTGCTCAACTAAGCCGGAGCTTACTTAACTCTGACAGAGTTCACATTTTGCCTATGCCATAATCCAGCGCATAGAAACCTAAAGCCCATCACGTGTAATCTTGCGATGGGCTTTTTCTATTATATTGATAAGGTTAGAATTTCATGAAGGGCAAGAGGCATTTCAGCCACAGGTTTGTCGTTGTCGCACCCCTGACTCTGGCGATGACGGTACTCGTTCTGGCTATCAATGCTTATCTGAATGCGATCAATCGCGAAATAGACTCAGAATACGACCGCATAGACCGTTCACTTCAGCGCACCACGCGTTTGCTGACCGCGATCGATTACGCGTTCAACCACTATCTGGTCGCCCGGCCGGATCTGCTGCTCAGCCACAATCGTAAAGTGGAAGACGGCGTCTGTCGGATGTGGCCGATTGACCCGCTGCTCAACCTTGATGAATCAAGGGATGTCCCGATTCCGTCTATTGATTTTAGCTACATGATTACTGCGGATGCGTCGCTGTGCGATCCGAGCAGCAGAATGTATCAAAGAGTGGCCAGTCGTGTCATTCTGGCACCGAGTTTGTCCTTCTTGCATGATCTTGATGATGAGATTTTTGGTATTCGCTACATTGACGAGAGTGGCTTTGTTATGTCATCTCCGGCATCGCGTGCGGCGAAAATCGACCGAGACTTCGTGTCTATCATCAAGACGCGTCCATACTGGCGCGATACAGCCCAGAACAAAGATAAAATCACGGTCTCCCGTCTGAGTTCGACTTCCCTGCTGATTGACGGGCAGAAGAGACAGGTGTTTGCAATGACATTGCCGGTTGTCATTGACGGCGATTACCGTGGCATGGTGGAACTGGATGTCAACACTGAGGTTCTGCTGAGTAAAGACAGTGATTTACCCAATCTGATTAAGCTGGTTGATTTGCGGACATCCAGCATACCGGACAACGCCGTACATGTTAAACATCTCAATATTCCCGGCGTCGAATTTCATCACGCCGTCTACTACGACCTGGATATCCGCAACGAAATCGCCTTTTTCTTTAGTTTCAAGGTCTACTCATTACTGGGCATAGTGTTTATTTACGTGCTTTCCACTGTGGTTTTGATTTACTTTAACAGCGATGCCGAAAAAACCTATTTCAAAGATCTGGCCGCGCGTGACCCCATGACTGGCTTGTTAAACCGGCGTGGTTTCCAGTCATTGCTGCAACGCACACCCCATCAGCAATATATTGCGCTGGCGATTTTGGATATCGATGATTTTAAACACATCAACGATACCCATGGTCATGATGTAGGGGACAACGTTATCTGTTACGTCGCCGATCAAATCCTGTGCAGTATCCGTCAGGCAGATATTGCAGCCCGCTTTGGTGGAGAAGAGTTTGTTATCTATCTGACGGGGGACAGTGAGCAAAAACTGCAGCAGATTCTGCTCAGGGTCAGAGCCGCTCTGGCCGAGTATGCCAGTCGCTTACTCGAGCGCGGATTTACCGTGTCCGGCGGTGTAGATATCACCAAAGCCGGCCAATTCGAGTTTGAGACGGCATTTAAGCGTGCAGATGACAAGCTGTATCAGGCTAAGACCAATGGTAAAGACAAGTTGATATTCTGAGGTAATGGCTAGTTGGCATCGGCCAACAGGTTGTCGCGATAGTATTCGATCCGCTCCACTATCGGGGCGGCTTTGCTGAAGGTTCGAATATCGCGGAATAACTCTTGGGCCTGAGGGTACTCTTGGCGCAGGTATGAGAACCATTGCTTGACCCGGTTGGGATAATAGAGGCCTTTATCGCCTTTCATTTCATAACGAGAGTACACCAGCAGTAGATCGACCACGTCTTGCCAGGCCATTTTGCTGTGGTTGTGTTTTACCACGTTGCCAAGGTTCGGCACATTGAATGCGCCACGGCACACCATCAAAGAGTCAACCCCTGTGGTCGCGATACAGGCTTGCCCGTCGTCATAATTCCAGATCTCACCATTTGCAATCAGTGGAAGTGTGGTTTTGCCACGAATTTGGTCGATGTATTCCCAGCGAATCTCACTGGCTTTGTAGCCACCGGATTTCGTTCTTGCATGCACGGTCAGTTCATTGGCGCCGGCTTGCTCAATCGCATCGACGATCTCGAAACAGTCGTTTGGGTCTTCCCAGCCGAGGCGAATTTTGGCAGAAACCGGTATATGAGTTGGCACGGCGTCACGGCAGGCTTTGACTACCTGGTGGATCAATTCCGGATGCTGAAGCAGAGCAGCGCCACCTTTACTTTTGTTTACCATCTTGGCCGGACAGCCGAAGTTGATATCAATGCCTTTTGCGCCAAGGTCGGCGGCGCGAACGGCATTCTCTGCCATCCAGCCTGGCTCCTGACCAAGTAACTGAAGATGAACCGGTACGCCGGATTTGGTCTGTGAACCTTGTTCCAGCTCAGGACAGAGGCGGTAGAACACATGATCTGGCAGCAACTGATCGACCACGCGCACAAATTCTGTGACGCACAGATCGTAGTCATTGATGTCGGTTAGGATCTCTCGCATCAGATGATCCAACACGCCCTCCATCGGGCCCAGAATTACTCGCATACCATTTTGCCTCCGTTTGGGAGGCGAGATTGTAGAGGTATTGGTTGATATTGTCACTAAGGGGGAACGCATCACCTGAGCCAATACGCTGATTTTTACGCTGAGATGGTGATGAATTGGGCGTCTGTCCGCACTATGGTTAGCAAGCGCTGCCCACAGTGATATACTCGGGTTTTTGTTCTGTTCAGAAAGCATTTATGACTTATCAGCTCATCTCACTGGAGAGCACCGATGTACAGGAATCTCCGTTTTTTATTGAAGGCGCCATTTTGGCGGCCAATTTTGCCACGCAGCCTCTGGCGCCCGAAGCCTGGCTGGGTGAATTGCTGGGAGCGGCCGCCAGTGACGTTCAGCCAGTGATTGTTGAACAGATTCACAAACAATACGCGCAATTGAAACGAAATGAATATTCCTTATTGGCCTTGGTGGACGGGGCTGATAAACGTGAACAACTCGCAGACTTGGCAGAAGGCTTCATGCAGGTATGGTCGACTGTCGAAGCGCAGTGGATAGAGACGCAGGTCGGGGATGGAACGCTGCGCATGTTACAGGGGTTACTGACCAGCTTTATGTTGGCAATCGATGAAGAGCAGACACAGCAACAAATGCGAAAGGCGGGTGTCGAATCGCCACCGTCGCTGGAGGAGTTTATTGAACAGTTGGATTTGATGGTGGCGGAAGTGGCGATGGCGGCAGACGAGGCCATGGTCGGGGCGCAGTCACAAAGTGTCAACCCATATAAAGGTATTGGTCGCAATGATCTATGTCCTTGTGGCAGCGGGAAAAAGTTCAAACAGTGTTGCGGTCAGTAAGTGGAATTATCTCAGGTTTTGCGTGTCTGACTGGTATCGATACGCTTCGCGTGATTCAGACGGATGTCTGACCTTATTCGGTCATAACCTGGCTGCGGCGATTTATAATCAACGTTAGGACTGGAAATCGGGTTAGCCCGTCACCATATAGATTTTATCGCTCATTTAGTGAGGAGCTTTTTGAATGAAGAAACTGTTAGCCTTGTTATTGGTAAGTTGCTCTGCCTTGGCCGCGCCAAAAGATGAACTCAGCGCTCGTCTGGCAAAAAACGACGGATTCAGTGCTGATTTCACTCAGCAGGTGACAAGCCCAGAGGGTGACGTTGTTATGGAAGGTGAGGGGACCGTCGAAATTGCGCGCCCAAGCCTGTTCCGCTGGACAACCAACACACCAGATGAGAACGTTTTAGTTTCAGATGGTCAGTCGGTCTGGTACTACAGCCCGTTTATTGAACAGGTGACGATTTATCGCCAGGAGCAAGCTACGGAGCAAACCCCGTTTGTTCTTCTCACTCGCAATCGCAACAGTGACTGGGATAATTACGCCGTCGTGCAAAAAGGCGATCTGTTTACGCTGACCCCGACCGCCGTGGATTCCAATCAGGGCAAGTTTCAAATCGATATCAACACGAAAGGTGTGGTGAAAGGGTTCAATGTGATTGAACAGGATGGTCAGAAGAGCCAGTTCACTTTCAGTAAGGTAAACCTCAGTAAGCCGAAGGCAGACCGTTTTACGTTTGTAGTGCCTCAAGGTGTCGAGGTCGATGACCAAAGGAAGTAATCTTGAGTAATTACAGTTTAGACTTTGCAGGGGACGAAGATTTTCGTCCCCTTGCTGCTCGTATGCGCCCAGAAACACTGGATCAGTATATCGGGCAGCAGCATATTCTAGGTCCGGGAAAGCCGTTACGGCGAGCACTGGAAGCGGGGCATATCCATTCAATGATCTTGTGGGGCCCGCCTGGCACAGGGAAAACCACACTGGCGGAGGTCGCGGCGAATTACGCCAACGCGGAAGTCGAGCGTGTATCGGCGGTTACCTCTGGCGTAAAAGAGATACGCGCGGCAATTGAAAAAGCGCGAGAAAATAAAATGGCGGGGCGTCGCACCATCTTATTTGTCGATGAGGTGCACCGTTTCAACAAATCGCAGCAAGATGCCTTTCTGCCCCACATTGAAGATGGCACGGTTACTTTCATTGGTGCCACCACGGAAAACCCTTCGTTTGAACTGAATAACGCTTTGTTGTCACGGGCCCGAGTGTACAAGCTCACCTCTCTCAACCAAGAGGAAATCCTGCTGGCGCTTCATCAGGCGATTGAAGACGCGCCCCGGGGGCAAGGCCGCATTGAGGCCCATTTTTCTGATAACGTTTTGGAACGCCTGGCTGAACTGGTCAACGGTGACGCGCGCATGTCGCTCAACTATCTTGAGCTTTTGTACGACATGGCGCAGGACGATGCCCAAGGCGTCAAACAGATCACGCTGCAGTTGCTGGCGGAGGTGGCCGGTGAGAAAGTGTCGCGCTTCGATAACAAAGGCGACATCTGGTACGACTTGATATCCGCCGTGCACAAGTCTATCCGTGGCTCCAACCCGGATGCGGCGCTGTACTGGGCTGCGAGAATGATGTCTGCGGGCTGTGATCCGCTGTATATTGCCCGCCGCCTGCTGGCGATCGCGTCAGAAGACGTTGGTAATGCGGATCCGCGCGCAATGCAAGTGGCACTGTCAGCCTGGGATTGTTTTACCCGGGTTGGGCCAGCGGAAGGGGAGCGCGCGATTGCTCAGGCTATCGTCTATCTGGCCTGTGCGCCGAAAAGCAATGCGGTGTACAGCGCTTGGAAGCAGGCGCTCAGCGATGCGCATAACCTGCCGGAATATGAGGTTCCCCATCACCTGCGTAATGCCCCGACCAGTCTGATGAAAGACATGGGCTATGGCGAGGAATACCGTTACGCCCATGATGAGCCTGGTGCGTACGCTGCGGGTGAAAAATACCTCCCGTCGGAAATGGGAGAAAAACGCTACTATTTTCCGACAAATCGAGGTCTTGAGACCAAAATTGGCGAGAAGTTGGATTACTTGGCTAGTTTAGACGCAAAAAGCCCGCAAAAGCGCTATGAAAAGTAATGTCTTTTGGGTATCTTTGTCAGGTTAGACTATTCAATAACACGTGAAAGGTTTCACGTGTTTTTTCATCACTAAAAAGCATAGGATTAACAATGCTGGATTCTAAATTACTTCGTACAGAGCTGGATGAAACAGCTGCTAAACTGGCACGTCGTGGCTTTGCCCTCGACGTTGAGACCATTCGTAAACTTGAAGAACAACGCAAGTCCATTCAAGTAGAAGTTGAAAATTTACAATCCACGCGTAACTCCATCTCCAAGCAGATCGGTCAGAAAATGGCGGCTGGTGATAAAGAAGGTGCTGAAGAGATCAAAAAGCAAATTGGTACTCTGGGTAGCGATCTGGACGCGAAAAAAGTCGAACTTGACCAAGTAATGGCGAAACTAGATGAAATTACGCTGTCAGTGCCTAACCTGCCAGCAGACGATGTGCCAGATGGTAAAGACGAGAATGAGAACGTTGAAATCTCTCGTTGGGGTGAGCCGAAATCTTATGACTTCGAAGTGAAAGATCACGTAGATCTGGGTGAAATGGGCGGCGGTCTGGACTTTGCGAGCGCAACCAAAATCACCGGTGCACGCTTTATCGTTATGAAAGGTCAGTTTGCACGTCTGCATCGTGCAATTGCTCAGTTTATGCTGGACCTGCACACCGATGAACATGGCTACACAGAGATGTACATGCCGTATCTGGTCAACTCGGACAGCCTGTTTGGCACCGGTCAGTTACCGAAGTTTGGTAAGGATCTGTTCCACACTGAACCGCTGGCAGAGAAAGTCAATGACGAAGAACCACGTAAACTGTCGTTGATCCCAACTGCAGAAGTGCCGGTAACCAACATGGTGCGCGATACCATTTCGGAAGAGGCCGATCTGCCGTTGAAAATGACCGCTCACACGCCATGTTTCCGCTCGGAAGCGGGGTCTTACGGTCGCGATACTCGTGGTTTGATCCGCATGCACCAGTTCGATAAAGTGGAACTGGTGCAAATCACCAAGCCAGAAGACTCAATGGATGCACTTGAAGAGCTGACGGGCCATGCCGAGAAGGTTCTGCAACTGCTTGAGCTACCGTACCGTAAAGTCGTACTGTGTACGGGGGATATGGGCTTTGGCGCTCGCAAGACTTACGATTTGGAAGTGTGGGTACCTGCACAGCAGACCTACCGTGAGATTTCATCTTGCTCAAACATGTGGGACTTCCAGGCACGTCGCATGCAAGCGCGTTTCCGTCGTAAAGGCGAGAAAAAGCCTGAATTGGTGCACACCTTGAACGGTTCAGGTCTGGCTGTTGGTCGTACCATGGTCGCGATCCTGGAAAACAATCAACAAGCCGACGGCCGCGTTGCGATTCCAGCTGTGCTGCAAAAGTACATGGGTGGCGTAACGCACATCGGTTAATCGGTGGCGATAAAAAAGAAAAACCGACCAGTCAGGTCGGTTTTTTTATGTCTGCAATTGCGCGATGGTTAGCCACAACACTTTTTGAATTTCTTACCACTGCCACAAATACACGGATCGTTACGGCCGACTTTGAGCTCTTTAACGGTCTGATTCAGTCTTGGATCCGAAATGGTCTCTTCTTGCGAGGGAAACTCGCCGTCGATGTAATACCAAAGGCCATCTTGACGAAGAAAGCGTGAACGTTCGGTCATGCAGTACTCTGCACCTTGATCGACAAAGTGCGCGCTAAAGGTGACATACCCTTCATCCTTATCGCTGCCGTCTTCGCTACCGATGACATCGAGCTTCTTCCACTCTGAATGGACTGATTGCTGAATCCCTTCACGTTGGTCTTCTGCGTGGCAACTCGGGTGATATGTTTCGATGACGAAATCGACTAACCCAAGTACATGCGCACTATAGCGGGCGCGCATCAGTTGTTCCGGTTGTTGTGCATGAGCATGCTGCTGATGAACGGGTTCGCAGCAGGCAGTGTAATCGGATTGGCTTCCACAAGGGCAGGCAGTCATAAATGTCTCTTTCGTTGGTGTGGCTGACACGCCAGATAAACAGGGCGTTAAGTTTAGAAGGCTTTGCTTACGAGGTAAATAGCCAGACTTTTAGTCGCAAAAACACTCACGACAGGCATGAGGTAATTACGGCTTGAGGTTCAGCAGATCGGCGGTCCACTGCACTGCGCTGTCGTAACATTGGCTGAGGGTGTCTGCTGGCAGTCCCAGTCGTTGGTTGACAAGTGCGACCTGGTCCCAATCGCCTTTTTCGTACGCACGCGTGACGGCAAGAATATCCCCAAGGAGTCCATCGCCATTTTTCAATGCGACTTTGACTGCATTGTCGATCGGCATCTTCTCCATCAGCAGATCCATCGGTTGATCGAGCAGGCTGTCAAGCAGGGAAAACATCCCGGTCAGAAAGGCCGAGCCGGGTTCGACGTCGCTGTCACAATAGCTAAACAACAGCTCACAGTATCGTGCACGCTGGATGGACAGCCCGTACAAATAATCGGGTTTGGATTCATGAGTTGAGGCGATGGCGACCAGAGAGATGAACTTTCTCAGGCGCTCTTCACCAAGATACACCAAGGCTTGGCGGAAAGACTGAATCTTCGCGCTGATCAACGCGGAAGAATTGACAAAAGCGAGCAGTTTAAACGATAGCGTGACGTCTTTACTGACCAACTCTTCGAGCGTGGTGTAATCGATCTGTGGTTTGGCAATCTCTTTGATCAGATGCACGATAGTGAGAAAGGCGGGCTCCAGCGCGCGACGTTGGATCATCTCCGGCTTGCTGAAAAAGTAGCCCTGAAACAGGTCAAATCCGGCTTGTTTGGCTTGCTCAAATTCCTGATGTGTTTCCACTTTCTCGGCCAGAAAATCGATTTTGGTGTGTTTTAGCTTGGCGATAAATTTGGCCGCCTTATCGATTGGAAACTGCTGAATATCAAACTTGATGATGGACACAAACGGCAGAAACGCTTTCCACTCGACCGACGGAACAAAGTCGTCCAGAGCAATCCGGTAGCCTTTGGCGGCCATTTCCCGGATGGCGTGCAATAATTCCTGCGTTGGAGCGCAATCTTCAAGCACTTCGACGACCAGGTTATCGGCGGGAAACAATGTGGGTACCCGGTTGATCAGACTCTGATAGGGAAAATTAACAAAGCCGAGTTTGTTACCCAGCGTCGAATAGTGGGTCGAAAGGAAGTGATCGGACAACAAACGGCTGGTGGCCAAATCGGGATCGATCTCCGGAAAGGTATTTTTAGGCCCGTCACGAAACAACAATTCGTAACCGACGGTTCGCTTGTGGCTGTCAAGAATAGGCTGTCTGGCAATATATGAGTATTTCAAAGGACACTTCTTATATTATCGATTGGCTCTTATACGCCGGACAACATGCCCGGCCAACCTCATTCCACTGGGTGAAAAGGGCGAGACTGCAAATCAAATCCGTCTTTATCATAGACTAAAACAGAGCCCTGAGTGTACCAGTCTCCCAGCACAATTCGAGTTTTGTCACCCTGTAATGTGCGGAAAGTATGAATATCGGGACGGTGAGTGTGACCGTGGATCATCAAATCGACGTGATGGCGGTCCATCACCCGTGCGACTTCACTTTGAGTGACGTCCATAATCTGCATGGATTTATGCTGTTTTTGTTCCCGGATATCGCCCTGGACTTTGCCAACAACTTTTTGTTTTACGGCAAACGGCAGACGATTGAATAGCCATTGCAACCAGGGCTGGTGAACTTTTTTCCTATAATTTTGATACTTAATATCATCTATGCACAGGGTATCACCGTGCAGGATGACCGCCCGACGACCGTAGAGGTCAATCACGCATTCTTCGTCCAACAACGTGATTCCAGTGTCACGGGCAAAGCGCCGACCCAGCAGAAAATCGCGATTTCCCTGAATGAAATAACACGGAACGCCTTTGGTGGTTAGCGCGCGGAATTCGGCTTTAATCAGCGTGGCAAAATCGCTTTTGTCATCGTCACCTATCCAGAATTCAAACAGGTCGCCGAGCACATACAGAGCATCTGCATGGACAGCTTCCTCGCGCATGAAGCGAATAAAACAGGTCGTGATGTCGGAAACGGAAGGAGTCAGGTGGAGATCGGAAATAAACAGTGTGGTCATAGTCGGTCATTTAAGAGAGCGCCGTCAGCGCTCTCTGTCATTGATTATGCTTCGATGGTTGTGCCAGTGATGATCACTTCATCCAGAGGGACATCCTGATGCATACCGTATGAACCGGTGCTCACACCTTTGATCTTGTTCACGATGTCCATACCTTCAACGACTTCGCCGAATACACAGTAACCCCAGCCATCCATGCTTTCAGAGCGGAAGTCCAGGAAGGTGTTATCATTGACGTTAATGAAAAACTGCGAGCTGGCTGAGTGTGGTTCCATCGTACGTGCCATAGCGATGGTACCAGTCTTGTTGCTCAGACCGTTGTTCGCTTCGTTTTTGATCGATGCACGGGTTGCCTTTTCACGCAGGCCAGACTCCATACCGCCACCCTGAATCATGAAACCGTCGATAACACGGTGAAACAGCGTGTTGTCGTAGAAACCATCACGGCAGTACTGCAGGAAGTTTGCACTTGTTTCAGGTGCTTTCTCTTCGTTGAGCTGAATTTTGATGTCACCAAAATTAGTGTGAAGGGTGATCATGATTATTACCTTTGCTGATGTTTTTTGATTTGAAACTGAGATTCTATCTCAACTTCCCGAACATTAATACGCGAAAAACCGGAGAAATCGTTTAAGAAGTTTAGCTTATGCTTTCTTTTTGCTCGAATCGGGGATTACGTAACACAGCCCAAGTTGTTATACTG
>NZ_WXWP01000263.1:0-43605 GCF_009904765.1 Vibrio sp. V39_P1S14PM300 | reverse complement strand
ATTTTGCATTGTATAATTCCTGAAAATTGTTAATTTACTTTATTAAACTACATCAAAATGATTTTTTTTAGAATATAAATCTGAAATAAGTGGTGGTTTTAGAGAGCGTTACAGAGGGACCTATCACAGGATTCTGCAAAAGATAGGGTATACCCTTGATCTCTATAAGGTCAGCCAATAGAGTAGCTTTCTAGTAATCCCCAAGCTTTCTGGCGTCGAGGTCGATTTGTCACATTTTCATCAAGCCTTAACTGAACTCATTGAACGCGTAAAGGATGCGAAAGACGGCCAGAACCGTCTCGTTCAAGTTTTGCAGGAGAAACCCAACTTCGCGTTTATTGACTGGCTTGACGCTCAGCCGATTTTTCCTAAATTTTTCTGGCAATCCCGAGATACCCGGGAAGAAGTGGTGGCGCTGGGGCAATTGCACACGTTTTCTGATCCGGCACCTGCTTATTCGATTTTGGGGCAAGATCAGCGTGTTTGGGGTGGACGTTCGTTTGACGGCCAGACCCCCAAAAACCGGCGTTGCATGTCATCGTTTTTCTTTCTGCCTCAGATAGAGTTGATTCGCTTTGATGAACAGTGGTCGTTGGCGGTCAATCTGTCTCATGAACCACACCGTACTTTGGCCAGCCTGCGTAAACTTCAGCTTGATGTCGCGCCTTTGCCACCTATTTCTACTCATATCGACTCGATCACGCACACGCCTGATCAATCCGGCTGGACCACACTGGTGGAGAAAGTGTTACAGGGGATTGAGGAAGACGCGTTCAAAAAAGTCGTGTTGGCACGCCAGACGTGCGTGGCTCTCGATACTCCGATACACGCAGCTCAACTGTTGAAAGCCAGCCAAGCCGAAAATCATCACAGTTTCCACTTCATGCTGGCACTGGATGCCCAGCACTGCTTTATCGGCTCGACGCCCGAGCGGCTTTACGCCCGTACGGGGCAGGAGTTACAGACCGAAGCATTAGCGGGCACGATTGGCCGGGGTATCAATGCGGCTCAGGATATGGAGCTGGCGAACTGGTTGACTCAAGACGCTAAAAACATCAACGAAAACCAGTACGTGGTGGATGACATCATTGAACGCCTGGCTCCTCACTCGCAAGACGTCCACGTTGAGCAGGAAGCGCGTCTGGTGCGTTTGCGTAAGGTGCAACATCTTAAGCGCAGCATCCACGCGCACCTGAATCCTGGGGTTAATGGCGTGCAATTGCTGGCGGCGCTGCAACCGACGGCCGCCGTCGCCGGGTTACCACGTAAGCAGGCTATGGATTTTATTCAGCAGCATGAGCCGTTTGCCCGTGGTTGGTATGCCGGATCTATGGGCTATATCAGTCATCAGCAAGCGGAATTTTGCGTGGCGATTCGCAGTGCGCTGGTGCTGAAAAATCACATTCAGCTGTTTGCTGGTGCGGGGATTGTCCCGGGTTCGGTGGCCGAGCATGAATGGCAGGAGCTGGATAAGAAAATGTCGACGTTGTTGTCTCTGCTATCGGACAACCCACCGCTGGGAGTCGCGTCATGAGTATCGATCAGGCGGTCATCAACCGCATTTGGTGTGAGACGCTATTAGAAGAGTTGGTGCGTTTTGGGGTACAGGACGTTTGTGTCGCGCCGGGTTCACGCTCAACCCCTCTCACTCTTGAAGCGCAAGCGCATCCACAGCTGCGCTTGCATACCCACTTTGACGAACGCGGGCTGGGTTTTCTTGCACTCGGGCTGGCGAAAGCCAGTGACCAGCCAGTGGCCGTGATCGTCACCTCAGGTACGGCGGTGGCAAACCTGCTGCCGGCGATCGCTGAGTCCGGACTGACCGGTGAGAAGCTGGTACTGCTGACGGCGGATCGCCCGCAGGAGCTGGTCGGTTGCGGGGCGAATCAGGCGATAGAGCAGCCGGGGATTTATTCTTCTCATGTCACGGCAGCCCTGAATTTACCCAGTCCAACTCTCAATACCTCGCTCAACTGGCTGCTGAGTTCCGTGGATCAGGTCATGCATCAGCAAGCTGGCAGTGAAGGGGCGGTTCACATTAACTGCCCGTTTCCTGAGCCGCTCTATTCGCAAGGGGATAAACGCGACTATCAGGCGTATTGCGCATCCGTCTCTAGTTGGCGCGTCAGTCAGCAAACCTATACGCAGCAACATCGATATTTACCAGAGTCGGTAGCGGTGTCTGATCTGCCACAGCGTAAAGGTGTGGTGGTGGTGGGCAAGCTGACGGCAGCGCAAGCAGAAAAAGCGGCACAGTTTGCCCATCAGTTGGGGTGGCCAATACTGTGTGACCCACAGTCGGGGATCAGCAGCGCTTGGGCGCATTATGACTTGTGGTTACAAAATGATAAGTTTGCAGCGAAAATCAGTGAATGTGACACTATTGTCCAGTTTGGGGCAAGAATTATATCAAAACGCCTGAATCACTGGATTCGCCATCAGGTGACGAACACTACGTGCTCTTATCTGTATGTTTCTCCCAGTGCGCAGCGCAATAATCAGGACCATTTGCCACAACAACAGTTTGTTTGCCAGATTGACGACTGGATCGACACCCAACTCGCGCAATGCCATCCGCTGAACGCGGCTCACGCGGGGTGGGCAGATGAGTTGCACAGCACTTCGGAGGCGTTGAGCTCGTTAGCTCAGTTACACCTCAGTGGTGAACACAGTTTGAGTGAGATCGCACTGGCACTGGATATCGCTGAACGCAGTTGTTTCCGACAGCTGTTTTTGGGTAACAGTTTATTCGTGCGTTTAGTGGATATGTTTGCCACGCTGGATGGTCGTCAGGTCTGGACCAATCGTGGCGCATCCGGTATCGATGGGCTGGTGGCCACGGCGGCCGGAGTGCAACGTGCGACCCGATCTCCACAGCTGATGTTTATTGGTGATACGTCACTGCTGTACGATCTGAATTCACTGGCATTACTGACCCATAACCCAACCCCGCAAGTGATGGTGGTGACCAACAATGACGGAGGGGCTATCTTTGACTTGTTGCCTGTCCCTGCGGCCCAAAAGCGTGAGCTGTATCAAATGCCACACGGGTATCAGTTTGAATTTGCCGCGAAGCAGTTTGGCCTGAACTATCACCGGGCGCAAACGCTGGCCGATTATCGTCAGGCGGTGGAACAACACTTCGCCAGCGGCGAAGGCACATTGCTTATTGAAGTTCAGACACCGCCTGATCAAGCATCGGCTCAACTAAAACAGTTTGTCCAGCAAGTCCATGCTCTATAGCCAGTTTCATCACCGCGTCGGCCAGCCCCAGGTTCCCGTTCTGGTGTTCCTGCACGGCTTGCTTGGCAGCGGTGAGGACTGGGCAGCCTGTTTGCCACATCTTCATTATTCTTGTTTAACGGTTGACTTACCGGGTCATGGTCAAAGCCGCACGCGTATCTGCGAGGGGTTTGATGACTGCTGCGCGCAGATCGTAGCGACACTCACCGCCACTTTACCGCTAGGTACCCCCATCGTGATGGTTGGGTATTCGCTTGGTGGCCGCGTCGCCATGTACGGCGTTGCAAGTGGTGCTTTTCACGCCCTTAATTTGAAAGGGCTGCTCATTGAAGGCGGAAATTTTGGTCTCCTTAATGACGATGAGCGGCGAGCGCGCTGGGACTGCGATCAACGCTGGGCACGACGATTTGAGCAAGAACCGATTGCGCAGGTATTGGCCGATTGGTACCAACAAGCCGTATTTAGTTCACTAAATTATGAGCAAAGACAAATTTTGATCACTCGACGTAGTGCTAATCTTGGTGGGGCGATAGCGGGAATGTTACGTGCTACTTCGCTGGCTAGGCAGCCATACCTGTTGGATGCATTACGACGATTGACACTCCCCATCCATTACATTTGTGGTGAGAAAGATGAGAAATTCAGCGCGTTAGCGCTCAACAGTCAGCTCTCTTTCTGCCAGATTGCCGGAGTCGGCCATAATGTGCATCAGGAAGCTCCGCACGCCTTTGCGCAGGCGATAAGTGCGCAACTGAATTCAATTGTGCTCACTTGATGTGAGCCATCACAGAACAATGGGAATCACCATGGCTAAAACAGTAGGCATCACCGAAGAAGAACTCTACGCACCGGTTAACTGGCATGATTGCAGCGGTCATTATGAAGACATTCATTATCACAAATCTGAGGATGGCATCGCTAAAATCACCATTGCCCGACCTCAGGTACGCAATGCTTTTCGCCCTCAGACAGTGCAGGAGATGATTCATGCTTTGGCGGACGCGCGCTATGATTCGGGCGTTGGGGTGATCATTCTGACTGGCCTTGGTGAAGACGCGTTTTGCTCGGGAGGCGATCAGAAGATCCGTGGTGACTACGGCGGCTACAAAGACGAGTCGGGCACTCATCACCTCAATGTACTCGATTTCCAGCGTCAGATCCGCACGTGTCCGAAACCTGTGATTGCCGCCGTTGCTGGCTGGGCTGTGGGCGGTGGTCATGTTCTGCATATGATGTGTGACCTGACGATTGCGGCCGACAACGCACAGTTTGGTCAGACCGGTCCGAAGGTCGGCTCGTTCGACGGCGGTTGGGGGGCCTCCTACATGGCGCGCATCGTGGGGCAGAAGAAAGCGCGTGAGATCTGGTTCCTGTGTCGTTTTTACGATGCTCAGGAAGCGCTGGATATGGGCTTGGTGAATACCGTGGTGCCACTAGCAGAACTGGAGCGGGAGACCGTACGCTGGTGCCGTGAAACACTGCAACACAGCCCGATGGCACTGCGCTGTCTGAAAGCAGCCCTGAATGCTGACTGTGATGGTCAGGCAGGTCTGCAGGAGCTGGCGGGCAATGCGACCATGATGTTTTACATGACGGATGAAGGTCAGGAAGGGCGCAATGCCTTCAACGAAAAACGCCGTCCGGATTTCAATAAGTACCCTCGCAATCCTTAATCGTGCTGCATACGTAGCAATAAATGGCTGGAACAAACGGTCATATAACGAAAATGCCCCTCCGGCTGTAGCCGGTGGGCCAACGTAAGGATTGGGAAGGGATATGAGATCAGCCAAACTGTATCGTTATCAACTGCCGATGGATA
This sequence comes from Vibrio sp. V39_P1S14PM300, assembly GCF_009904765.1. Lineage (NCBI taxonomy): Bacteria > Pseudomonadati > Pseudomonadota > Gammaproteobacteria > Vibrionales > Vibrionaceae > Vibrio > Vibrio sp. V39_P1S14PM300. The sequence continues at coordinate 38,543 of NZ_WXWP01000263.1, read as the reverse complement.
GCGGGGTTATTCTGCGGGATAACAAATTAACGCAACGCATCGGATACATTGTCGAGTTGACAGAAAATGGCGTCACCGGCCGAGGGGAGGTGGCACCACTGCCAGGCTTTAGCCATGAAACCCTTGAACAGGCGGGTTTAGACGTTCAGGCTATGGCCGAACTTTGGGTGCGCGGTGAATCGTTTGACTGCGATCAGCATTGCCCGTCAGCGGCACTGGGTTTTTCCATGGCAGAGCTCGAGTTAAACGGGGTGTTGCCTCGCGAGGGTAATTATCTGGCGGCACCGTTGTGTACCGGGGACCCGGATGAGCTACTGCCCGTTCTAGAGCGAATGCCGGGTAAGAAAGTCGCCAAAATTAAAGTAGGCCTTTACGAAGCCATTCGTGACGGCATGTTGGTGAATCTGTTTCTGGAATCCATTCCGGATCTCACCCTACGTTTGGATGCCAACCGGGCATGGACACCGGAAAAAGCACACCAGTTTGCCAGCTATATCGCTCCGTCGTTGCGTCAGCGGATTGCGTTTCTGGAAGAGCCTTGCCTGCAACCTGGTGACAGTCTCTCTTTCGCTATCGATACGGGGATTGCTATTGCCTGGGATGAAACACTCCAGCATGCGGTGCAACAAAGTGACTTCCGTTTGGAAGATCTCACCGGTGTGAAAGCGATGGTGATCAAGCCGACTTTGATTGGGTCGGTTCAGCGGTGTATCCGCTTGATTGAACGTGCGCGAGAATTGGGCATTCAGGCTGTTATCAGCTCGAGTATTGAGTCGAGCCTTGGTCTCACCCAACTTGCGCGTCTGGCGAAGTGGCAACTCCCGGATGAAGTACCAGGGCTTGATACTGTTCGTCTGTTTCAGACTCAGTTGGAACAAGGCTGGCCGGGGTGCGATTTGCCGGTGGTGTCATTACACGAACAAGCCTTGTTGTGGCAGTCATGACACTGTCCTCTCTGGTCTCTCAGTGGGCTCAAAAGAGCCCGCTTTCTATTGCATTGCAAACGCCCGAGCGCAATTACACCTGGCAGCAACTGAGTGACACCGTCCAGGGCTATGGCGCCGGTTTGGCGGCGCAGGGTGTGAAGAGCGGTGATGTGGTGACGCTGGTGGGCAAAAATAGTGCCGCCATGCTGCTGTTGTTTCTGGCTTGTCTTGAACGTGGCGCCGTGACAGCGTTTACCATGCCGCAGCCGGTGGACATGCTAAAGGCCAAGCTGGATGTGTTGTACCGCAATCAAGACACATCAGCGTTGTGGCTCAGTCCGGAAGTGGTGGCGGAGTACACCTCTTTTGAGCTCAACCAACTGGAACAGCGTACTCGAAGAGTGAGCCTACAACGTGGTGAGGCCAGTTCTGTGGTACTGGGCGCTGGGCGTGAGCGTCTGGCATCCATTGTGTTTACTTCCGGGTCAACCGGTATGCCGAAAGCGGTCGCGCATACCTCACAGCAGCATCTGGCTTCGGCAGCCGGGCTGCTGGAGGCATTTTCATTTCAGCGCGATGATTGCTGGCTATTGAGTTTACCCATGTACCACGTCTCCGGTCTGGCCATTGTTTATCGCTGGCTGTATCGCGGAGCGTGTCTGAAAATCGGGCAGGGTAACCTGAGCGAGGATATTCAGGGCGCGACGCATGCCTCTTTGGTCGCTACGCAACTGCGCGGTTTACTCGACAGCGAGCAGACACTGGCGCTGACCCATGTGTTACTGGGGGGGAGTCATGTACCGTTTAGCCTCAGCCAGTGCGCAGCGACGATCGGCATCGAAACCTGGCTTGGTTATGGTATGACGGAAGCCGCCTCGACTGTCACGGCCAAACGTATTGATAATATTGTGAGCGCAGGACGGGTGTTACAGCTCCGGCAAGTGATGCTAGATGGGCAGCGTATTTACATTGCCGGAGAGACGTTAGCTAGTGGTTACTATCATCAAGGCGCGCTGACTCCAATTCGACAGCAATCCGGATGGTTTGACAGCCGCGATCTTGGTGAGTGGGTGGGGGATGAATTGCGGATCATCGGCCGCGCCGATAATCTGTTTATCTCCGGCGGAGAAAACATCCATTGTGAGGAGATTGAGGCGGTTTTGGCCAGGCATCCACAGGTGAATCAGGTGATCGTCGTGCCAGTAGAGGATGAGAAGTTTGGTGCTCGCCCGGTGGCGATTGTGCAAAGTGACGCCAATGTGAATGAACTGGATCTCGCCAGTTGGATGTTGGGTAAGACTGAGAAATTCAAGATCCCCGATGCGTTCGTCGCGATGCCGCAGCTGTCGATGAGTGGCATCAAAATCTCGCGTCAAGCGATCAAAAGCTGGCTGTCTCGTCAACCGGGTGGCTATCTGGTTATTTGATAGTCCAAAACAGAATTTAAGCTCGATATAACCCTGATTCATAATAAGTGAAGTTTATTGACTTCAGGGGAATAAGACATGGTGCGTATTATTCTGGTTTTGGCGGTACTGATGCAGCTGTTTGTTGCGACCCAGACGCAAGGCTTGATCCGCTCGGTGGTCGAGCTGTCGGCGTTTTTACTGGTTGTGGTACTAATGCTCAATGCAAAGCGTCGGTCACCGCCAGTCGGACATTAAGCCCACATCAGCCAGCTCAGTGAACTGACTGAAATGGCGATCCACAAGCTCACCCCAAACAGCAGCGGTTTCGGTCCGGCTGATTTCAGGCGGTCGATGGAAATACCACACCCGATAAAAAACAGACACACCACCAACGCCTTTTTAGCCAGCGCGAAAATGCCGCTATACCACACATCAAATTGCGGCCACATATCGCTGACAAAAATAGCGACACAATAAAACACGATAAAGTATGGAATAGTGACTTTCTTCGAGTCGCTGCGAAACAGCCACGCACTGAGTAACGCAACCGGAATGATCCATAACGCACGCGCCAGCTTGAGAGTCGTAGCCGTGGTCAGCGCTTCCTCGCCATACGCGGACGCCGCCCCCACCACCGAAGACGTGTCATGAATGGCGATGGCCGCCCAGGTGCCGAAAGTATGTTGGTCGAGATGCAGCGCATGACCAATCAGTGGAAACAAAAACAGTGCTACTGAATTGAGGACAAACACGGTCGCCAGTGCCAGGCCAATTTGTTCATCATTGGCTTTGATGGCCGGTGCGACAGCCGCAATGGCACTGCCGCCACAAATCGCCGTTCCGGAGGCGATCAGATAACCGGTCTTGCGGTTGAGGCCGATGGCGCGCGCAGCGAACCAGCCGACCACCAGAGTACCGACAATGGTGGCGATGATCAGGCCAATGCCATCAGAAGTGACCGCCAGCGCTTGTTGAAACTGAATCCCGAAACCCAGCCCAACGATTGAGTAGGCGAGCAATTTCTTGGTCACTTTGGCCAGCGCAAATTCTTTCGGTACCAGACCGAGGCTGGAGAGCAGAAAACCGAGCACCAGAGCTGACGGTGACGATACATAAGGGGTCAGGCATACAAGAATAAGCAACCAGAAAGGTAACTGCTGAAGGGCTCGGTTCATGATCGGTAAAGTTAAGGAGTTGAACGTTCTAGTCTAGCGGAAGCGTCCAGATCAATCTGTCTTAATCAATTGAATGAGCGTTCAGAAAAACTGAACGCTCGTGGCCTATTGCTACTTCCAGTCGCCTCGCAGCGCGGCGACCTTGTCGAACATCAGCTGTGTCGTCGCGGCTTTGGGCTCAACCGGTGAGCCGGCTTCAATTTCAATCCTGGCCCGGAAACGACACGGTATTCCTTTGCAGGCTCGACCTTTGTAACGGCTAAAGTAGCTGCCCCACATTCCTTTGAGCGCCAAAGGGATCACGGGAACCGGACTGCGTTTGAGGATCAGATCCATGCCGCGCAGGAATTCATTCATTTCACCATCAGAGGTCAACCGACCTTCTGGGAAAATGCACACAATGTGCCCGTCACGCAGTGCTTGTTCCACGTCATTAAACGCCCGGCGGATGGAATTTCGCCGGCTGGCCGAAATTGGAATCACTCCCGCGCGTTTGAGAAACCGTCGGGCAGGGCGGAAGTTGGCGTAGTCTTCTTCCATGACAAAACGAATCAGTCGCGGACATACGGCACTTAGCAGCAGCGCATCCATATAGCTGACGTGATTGCATACCAGTAGGGCTCCGCCTTCCTCTGGAAGATGATGAAGATTCTTATGTCGAACCCGGTACATGGTGTGGGTCAGCATCCACACTACAAAGCGCACCACGAAAATGGGGACCTGTAAAAACAGATACGCAGTAACGAGGAAGTTGAGCACCGCCAACAGGATAAACAGTTGCAGAATGGACATGCCCAGCACGGTCAGACAAACGATGCCAAGTACTGCGCTGCCCACCATAAGTAATGAGTTGTAGATGTTGAGCGCCGCGATGACCTGAGCACGCTGCTCGGGTTTGGCGCGCTGCTGCATCAGAGCATACAAAGGCACAATGAATATCCCGCCAGAGACGCCAATCAGCAACAAATAAACAAACACCGGCCACAAACTTCGTTCACTGACAAATTCTGAAAAAGAGGTAAATTGCGGTAGGTATTCAGGGACCGCACTGGCCATCAGGTACCCGAAGATGGTGATACCAAGGCTACCAATCGGTACGATGCCGACATCAATGCGGTGATTAGACAGTTTGTCGCAGGCCATTGAACCGGCTGCGATGCCGATGGAAAACAGCGCCAGCAGGAAAGAGACCGCGCTTTCGTTGCCGTTAAGGTGAATTTTGGTGAAGTTGGGAAACTGAGTCAGATAAGCTGCGCCGAGAAACCAGAACCAGCTGATTGCCATCAGTGAAAGAAAAATCACCCGATCTGACCTGGCAATGGCGATGGTCTGGCGGGTTTGTTTGATGGGTTGCCAGCGAAACTTGAGATTTGGATCCGCGGCGGGGGCGTCAGGAATGTAGCAACTGGCCAGATAGCCGAGCACGGCAAACAATACCACGGCGCCTGCAGCGACGTATTTGGCATTATCAGCCGAGGCAATTACGCCAGCTCCGAGTGTGCCAAGCAGTATCGCCAGAAATGTCCCTGTCTCCACCAGGGCATTACCCGGTACCAGCTCCTGCTGTTTTAGCTGCTGTGGCAGCAGCGCATATTTCACAGGGCCGAAAAATGCCGATTGAGTGCCCATTAGGAACAATAGCAGAAGTAAAATACCGTAACTTTCGGTGATAAAACCGATGGCACCGAGACACATGATCAGAATTTCCGCGAGTTTGACTTTGCGGATAAATGCGGACTTCTCGTATTTATCGGCCAGCACCCCGGCGCTGGCGGAGAAGAGAAAGAATGGCAGGATAAACAGGCCCGCCGCCAGGTTGATAAACAGGTTACTGGATACGGGCAGCACGTTAGCACCGGCGAACGCAACGAAGAGTAGCAGAACGTTTTTAAAAATGTTGTCGTTAAACGCGCCGAAAAACTGAGTGACGAAGTAGGGCAGAAAGCGTCGCTGCCCGAGTAGAGACGTCTGATGATATTGTGGCATTGCCTTTCCCTGAGCTTACCAGTTGGCCAGATAATTGGAGAGTAGATTCTCGATTAACTCTTTTCCATCAATGGGTTCTGCGGCAAAAAATTTATCGTCGACACTAAGCAGAGTAATTCCATGTACTCCGGCCCATAAAACCCGGCTGGCCTGCAATACTTCTGAGTCAGTGCGATGTGGTGCCAGCACTTTCAGTAAATCTTCCAGCATTCCAGTCATGTTATCGATGCGTTCCGCCTGCCACTGTGGCAGATCGTCGCCATTCATATTATGTTCGAAAATAAGCTGCCAGCGATGTGGGTAGCGCTGGGCAAAATCGTGATAACAGTAGGCCAGATCGTACAGAGCCGCTTGAGGATCCCGGCTGGCTGACATCACGGTACGGGCTTCGCCCGCCAGCTCATCCAGTGTTTGTGCCACCGCGTGTAACAACAGCAGGTTGTAGTTACCGAAAACGTTAACCAGAGTGCTTGGCACATAACCGATCATATTGGCGATTTTGCGCAGGCTGAGTTCATGATGTGAATGATCATTGAGGAACACCTTAACGGTGTTAAGTGTCAGAGCAACAAGCTCTTCTCTGGTGTGGTCGTTTCGTCGTGCCATTTCAGTTAGTCTTTAAAGAACATTGTTCAATAATTCTATGTTAGCAACAAACCGATCTGCAACTCATACCGTCGTATTTTGCAATATTCTGATACATGTATTCTGTCTGGCATGGTTTCTTCGCATAGTTTCTGCGGCTATTATTAACTTGCCTCTATAAACTTCAAAGGAAGAGCATGAAACGTCTTTTTACCCTGGTCGCATTCTTGATGGTATCGGTAGCGATAACACCAATTGCGGAAGCGAAAAAATTCGGTGGCGGTAAGTCTTTTGGCAAAAGCTACAAGACGGCGCCAGCGCCAAAACAACAACAGCAAAACACCAACACCCTGAGCAAAGATCAGAGCGCAACCAAAAGCGCGAGTAAAAAAGGTCTGATGGGTGGTCTTCTGGGTGGCCTGTTAGCGGGTGGCCTTCTGGCCGCGATGTTTGGTGGCGCATTTGAAGGTATCCAGTTCATGGATATTCTGATTATTGGTCTGGTGGCTTTCCTGTTATTCAAACTGATGCGCGGTATGTTGGGCGCGAAACAGGGTAGCATGAACCAGCATCGTCAACAGCCGGCGTTTGGTGGCAACACCAGTCAGTTCGAGCAACCAAATGTGCACAATTTTGAGCAACAGCCAAACACCAACGCAGGTGGCTTTGGTTTTGGCGGCCAAACGGACATTCCGCACAATTACCCTCCAGGTTTTGATCAGGCAGCCTTCCTGAACGGTTCGCGCGAGCACTATCGAATTTTGCAAGGTGCATGGAACCATAATGAACTGGACAAGATTGAAGAATACGTCTCACCGAGCCTGTTTGAGGATCTCAAAGAAGAGCGTGCCAAACTTTCAGGTGAACAACATACTGATGTGATGTACGTAGACGCAGAAATCGTCCGCGCTGACTACGACGCGAACAAAGCACAATTGAGCTTGCAGTTCAGCGGTCGTTACCGTGACGCAGTGGAAGGTATCGAAGAAGAGATCGAAGATATCTGGCATTTAGAGCGTGATTTGACCGCCCCTAATGCGCCATGGTTGATTGTGGGTATTCAGGGGTAATTTTCTCTTTATCCTGCAGTAAAACGCCCAGCTTCGTACTGGGCGTTTTTGTATCGAAATTCTGCTCTGCTTGACGCATACTAAAGGCATGCACTAATCAAAGAAAGGAAAGTAAAGTGGCTGAATTCAAATATAAAAACTTGTCACAGCAAGAACAGGACAAACTGGACGCGGCGGTATTTCGTCGTTTGTTGTCTCATCTGGATGACAACAAAGATGTCCAGAATATCGATCTGATGATTCTGGCTGGATTCTGTCGCAACTGCTTTAGCAAGTGGTATAAAGCTGAAGCCGATAACCAAGGTATGGATTTGGATATCGATGACGCGCGTGAACGCGTGTATGGCATGACATACGACGAGTGGAAAAAGAACCACCAACCTCCTGCGACACCAGAACAGTTGGCAGCCTTTGACGCGCGCCAGAACAAAAAATAATCTTCGCCCCGGCATCCGTCCGGGGCGTATCGTTTTCAGCTTACAACGAAATCAACGGTGGCAACGGCGTCAGATCTATTAAAGGCCGGGTTGTGTTTGGTTGTTGGCCGCCAAACAGAAACAGTGGGCTGAATGTCTCGCGGCGCAGCTGATTGATGTCAATCAGGTGGCTCAATGCGTAAAAGCGACTGACATAAGTTTGTGTTTCCTGAGGCAAGGTAAGCTCTGGAAAGCTGCGGCTCCCGGCGGCTTTGATGGCTCTGGCTACCCGTCCTTCTCCTGCGTTGTACGCCGCTAAGGTGAGTGCCATATCACCGTCGAATTTCCGGTAAAGAAAGGCCAGGTAGCGAATGGCTGCGCGGGTACTGGCGTCGGTATCAAAGCGCTGATCCTGCTGAGCGGTGACCGTCAGACCAAAACGTTGTGCCGTTGCTGGCATGAGCTGCCACAATCCGGCTGCCTTGGCGTGAGACACGGCTTTCGGATCGTAGGAAGATTCCAGCATTGGCACCAGTGCCAGTGACACAGGTAAGGTTTGTTCTTCCAGTTGATGGAAAATCTGCTGAATCAGCGGACTGAACTGCTCCAGTCGCTGTTGGATATGGCTCTGATAGGGCGTCAGGATGCGCAGTTGCTGTTCAATCGACTGACTGGAGGGCGATGCAAGGCTGGCGACAGGCGCCGCCAGCATAAGGAAGAAAAGTGGATGCAGCCACCTGACTTTGAATGGCCAAAGCAAGAGGAACAACGGCTGCAACCTGAAACGGGTCATGCGGAGGGAAATGTCTGCTCTTGGTATGTGTGTTGTCCCGGAGACACCAGTTGTGACAACATCTCATGAAATGCTGCCGAGCTTTTGCCATTGTTCTGGTTGCACTGCTGACATTCATCCACCAACTGATGCAAACTCTGCCACTGACGAGTTGCCTGGTTACGCAAGGTTGTCGGCAACACTTTGAGCAGAGATTGAACCCCTTGTTCACTGGCTGGCAGGCCAAGGCTTTCCATGCATTGCGCGCGTTGCTGCGCCGATTGGCTCAATTGATTGAGAATCGGCACCTGTTGGCGAATGTTTTCACTCAGCTCCGGGCCATTAAATGCCAGGTATAGGGTCTGTTGTTTTTTCAGCAGGGGTAACAACTGATGATACAGTTTGATGTCATCCCCGACTGAACGGAAAAAGGTCTGAATGCGTTGCGACTTGGTCTGCGCCATTTCTCGCTCCTGACGAAAAGGTGAGGGTTAGTCTGTTATTCGTGGCCTGTATGGAAACGCATGACGGCCTGTGACAGAGCATGCGTATCCAGGCTCAGTTCACCGCGCACTAAGGCGTTTCGAACCTGTTCAACTTTGGCCATGTCAACGTCTGGCAGAGCAGCCAGTTCACTCTGAGCTTTATCCAGCGCGGCGGTATTGGCGTTAAACTGCGCGGCTTCGGGTGAACGTGGCGCAGGCGCTTCCAGTGGTTTTTTACTCGCCTGACTGAAGTCGGTCTGTGGGACGTGACCGCCCGCGACTTTGTCGATTTTCATGCTGGTTATCCTCAATCATCACTAGTTACACATTAGTGGCGACCATGTGTAGGCTGGCATTAAGTGTTTTGCACGTTTTTTTGAAAAAAAAACGCGCGACGCGAAGATATGTACCTGATTTTTGGCGCTACTGACGAGCGCCAAAGCTCAAAAGTGATAACCTGAGTCCAAATTCAGAATTGGGTATGGACCTGATTCAAACCGCTGACCACCGCCCGTACGACCTTACCTGAGCGGCTGTTTTCCACGTCGATTTGCTCACCTTTTCCTCCGTCTTCCAGTGCCACGCCCCGAGTGCTGGCGGTAAATCCGTCTTTGGTGGCGATGATCACCACCTGATTCCCTTTTTCAACCAGTGGGGGCGCATTCAGCAGGCGCGGATTGAGCATCTGTCCAGAGCGTATCCGGCGTTGGGTCTGCAAGCCTGTTGCGTCGGCGATGGCAGTGAAGAAGCGATCATCGCGGCTTAAGGTACGTTGTTCCAGTTTGAGGCTCTGGGCCGTGACGGTTTGGTCGCGGCCGATGGCGGTTTCCGTGACCACTACATCCAGCGTTAAGCTGGCTTTGATGGTGACATTGAGGCGCCAGTTGTTGTCCGTGTCTTCACAACTGACAGAGCGTTTGAGATTGCCGACGGGCACAGATTGATGATCCCGGCCGCTGATCACCAGCTCACTGGCGCACTGCGGTAGGTGGTTGGCTGATCCGGGAACCCAGATTTTGTAGTCACTTTGATAAGGTCCCCAGTCATTGATACTGGCGTACTGTGCCAGTTCTTGTTCATAGGTATGGGCTACCTCCTCACGCAGACTTTGCTCACTCATAGTCTTGCCATGGGCCGGGGCCAACCAGAGTCCGCCTGTGAGAGTCAGCAGCAGCGCTATGGAGGAAGTTTGAGGCTTCCTCCCTGCGAAAGTTGTTTCCGTGAAGCGGAAGTTGCACTTCCTTACTTTTTTGTAAGTCATTGATATTGCTTGTTTTATTTTATGGCACGCATCTTGTTTCAGTGTATGGGTATTCGAGCCGACTGTAAGGAAAGATGCATGGCGATAAGTTTTGAAAATGCGTTAGGTGTACACCCGGAAGCACTGAACTTTCGCGTTCAGCGTACCAAAGTCCTGGCCAGTAACCTAGCAAATGTTGATACCCCGGGGTATCAGGCCAGAGACCTCAGTTTCAATACTGTGATGAGCAGTATGTCACCCGGAAACGTGAATAAACCGGTGCCGAAACTGCAGGTGTCGGCTCAGTATTCGATTCCATATCAGAACAGCAAAGACGGCAACACTGTTGAGCTGGGTGTGGAGCAAGCCAAGTTCACTCAAAACAACATGGACTTTCAGACCAGCCTGACGTTTCTCAACATGAAGTTTAATGGCCTGGCGAAAGCGATCGAGGGACGATAATCATGTCATTCACTGATATCTACTCCATCGCCGGATCGGCGATGACAGCGCAAACCGTGCGTCTGAACACCGTGGCCAGTAACCTGGCTAACGCAGACGCCGTGTCTGCAAATCCGGATGATGCGTATAAAGCACTCAAGCCGGTTTTTGCAACCGTTTACGGCAAAACTCAACTCACGGCTAACGAGAGCGTATATCCCAACGCGGAAGTACGCATCGTCGATGTGGTGAAAAGTTCGGCTGAGGCGGAGAAACGTTTCGAACCGAATAATCCGTTGGCCAACAGCGAAGGTTACGTTTACTACCCGGACATTGATGTGGTGTCGGAAATGGCCGACATGATGTCGGCGACCCGCAGCTTTGAAACTAACGTGGAAGTGTTGTCCAACGTCAGAAGCATGCAGCAGGGTCTGCTCAAGTTAGGGCAGGGCAGCTAATGAGCATCGCACAATACACCGCGCTCAGCGCGGACTCACCAACGAAGAATAATGCGGCGGACACGGCAATTGCCTCGAACCCGCAGGACATGAACAGCGCGGCATCACTGGAAAACGAGTTCATTTCTTTGATGGTGGCGCAGATTCAAAACCAGGATCCGCTTAACCCGTTAGACGGTACCGAGTACGTCAGCCAGTTGGCGCAATTCTCTCAGGTACAGAGCATGGAGAACATGTCTGGTTTGATGCAAAACAGCATGGTGTTGCTCGACAACATGCAAGTGCTGTCGACTGCGGGTCTGGTCGGCCAGACTGTGTACGTCTCATCCAATGAGTTTGACCTCACTGACGGTGTTCAGAGTGGCAAAGTTCAACTGGAGCATGCGTCCAACCAGGTCACGCTGGTACTCAAAGATGAGTACGGGCAAGCCACTAAGGTGCCGCTTGGCGCGCACACTGCCGGTGAAGTGGATTTCTCGGTTAACCCGCAAGAGCTGGGCCTGAAACCGGGCAAATACACGGTCTCGGTTGATGTCCAGGACGGTCAGAGTCGTCCGAATGTGTTGCTGGCCGGCCAGGTCGAGCAAGTTCGTATTCCTAATACAGGCGGTGCAGCGATGGTCAATGTGGCCGGCGTGGGCAGCGTACCTTTCTATCAAATTACACAGTTTGGCGCATAACCAAATAAAGGAAACAAGAGGTTAGTCATGAGTTTCAATATCGCACTAAGTGGCCTGGATGCTACCAATAAAGAATTAAATACCATCAGCCACAACATTGCCAACGCATCAACGTACGGCTTCAAAGGCGCGCGTACAGAGTTTGCTGCGGTTTACAACGGCATGCAGCCAGGCGGGGTAGAAGTTGCTGCCATCTCACAGAACTTCGACAAGAACGGTTCTGTGTCTGGCACGGGTCGTTCTATGGACCTGGCGATCAACGGCAGCGGCTTTTTTGTCACCAAAGACACCATGGGTCAGACACTGTATACCCGTGCTGGCGTCTTCGGTACGGACAAAGACAACTACGTTGTTGGTAACACTGGTGCAAAACTGCAAGGTTACAGCGTGGATGGCAACAACAACCTGCTGACCGGTTCAACCGGTGACATCAAAATTTCTACTTCGTCACTGAACGCCAAAGCGACGGACAAACTCGAGTTTGTGGCCAACTTTGATGCCAGCGCGGATGTTGTCGATCAAACCGCCAACCCGTTCAGCCCGAATGATCCTAGCTCATTCAACTCGTCTTACACCTCAAAAGTGTACGACTCTCTGGGTAACTCGCACACGGTGACACAGTACTTCACCAAGACCGCAGACAACACCTGGGAAGTGAATGTACAGGTGGATGGCAGCGCGACGCCAGTGACCACTCAGGCGATGACCTTTGATGCAGACGGCACTCTGTCTTCACCAACGGGTACCTTTAACGTCAGCTTCCCGGCAGCGGGTGCCAATCCGGTCAGCGTTGATCTCAGCCTAGCGGGCAGCACTCAGTTTGGCGCGGCATTTGGCGTCAGCACCAATAACCCGAACGGGTACACCTCAGGAGAACTGGCGGGCGTGCGTGTTGAAGGCAACGGTATGGTGTATGCGACGTACACCAATGGTCAGTCACAACTGCAAGGCCAGGTGATTCTGGCGAACTTTGCCAACCCTCAGGGCTTGTCGAAGGTCAGCGGCACTGCATGGACACAGAGCTACAGCTCAGGTGCGCCAGTGATGGGCGTTCCGGGCAGCGGTACGTTAGGCGATTTGACGCCGGGAGCGCTGGAAGGTTCTAACGTTGATCTCACCAGTGAGCTGGTCAGTCTGATGACCGCGCAACGCAACTACCAGGCGAATGCGAAAACCATCTCCACCAACGACAAACTGACCCAGGCGTTATTTAACGCAGTTTAACGAGGCTTCACATGGATAGTTTGTTATTTACCGCCACCTCGGGCGCCAGCCGGGTTCTCAAAGCCCAGCATGTTCGCTCCAACAACTTGTCCAATGCGGACACGGCCGGTTTCCGTGCCGATATGGAGCGAGTTCGCAGCGTACCACTGCACGGTTCTGGTTTTGATGGCCGCACTATGGTGGCGACCAATTCGGCCATGACCCGATTTGATGCTGGCGACATCGTGAAAACAGGTCGCCCGCTGGACGTCGCCATCATGGGTGACGGTTACCTCACCGTACAGACACCGGAAGGGCAGGAAGCGTATACCCGTGCCGGTAACATCGAAGTGGATACGTTCGGTGCCTTGTATGTCAATGGATTCCCGCTGATGGGCGACAACGGCCCGCTGATATTGCCGGATTACCAGAAAGTGGAAATCAGCGAGCGCGGCCAGGTATCGGTGATTCCACCGGGCGGTGGTGCGGAATTGGAAGTGGGCCGGTTGAAATTGGTCAAGCCGCCGATGGAAGAGCTGCAAAAAGAGAGTGACAGCTTACTGCACAACGTAGCGGGCGTGCCGTTTGAAGCCGATGAGACGGTGCAACTGGCGCCGGAGCACATTGAAGGCAGTAACGTGTCTGCCATTGATGAGCTGCTCACCGTGATGTCACTGACACGGAACTTCGAAATGCAAATTCGCATGATGAAGACCGCAGAAACACTGGCTCAGGCCGGAAACAAATTGATGAGCGCGCGTTAATTCGCGCGTCCGTAAGGAGAACAAACGATGCATTCAGCATTATGGGTAAGCAAAACCGGGATGGCGGCTCAGGACACGAAGATGACCGCTATTTCCAACAACCTGGCGAACGTAAACACGGTTGGTTTCAAACGTGACCGCGTGGTGTTTGAAGATCTGTTTTACAGCATTCAGCGTCAGCCTGGTGCACAGGTCGATGAAATCAACCAACTGCCAACAGGGGTACAACTGGGTAGTGGTGTACGTGTGGTCGGCACGCAGAAAGTGTTCACGCAGGGCAATACCCAAAACACCAGCCAAGAGCTGGATCTGGCCGTCATGGGCCAGGGCTTTTTCCAGATCGAAAACTCAGACGGTCAGATCATGTACACCCGTAACGGCCAGTTCCACGTGAACTCGGAAGGTCTGATGGTGAACAGTCAGGGCCTGCCGCTGGAACCGCAAATTCAGATCCCGGACAACGCGATTTCAGTGTCGGTTGGGGTAGATGGCACGGTCACAGCGACCACTGCTGACGACCCGGCGCCACAGGAACTGGGTCAGATCACGCTGGCAAAATTCATTAACCCGGCCGGTTTGGAAGCACTTGGTGGCAACCTGTTCCGTGAAACAGAAGCCAGTGGTCAGGCGGATGAGCTGATCGCCGGTGAAGATGGCGTCGGTGCCATTAAACAGGGAGCTCTGGAAGGTTCGAACGTACAGGTCGTAGAAGAAATGGTGGACATGATCACCACTCAGCGTGCCTACGAAATGAACGCCAAAGTAGTATCAGCAGCGGACGACATGCTTAAGTTCGTCGCTCAGTCAGTGTAAGTAAAGTGGTGATGATGAAGGATAATGCAATGAAATGGCTTTCTAAAAGTTGGACAGTCGCGGTCATACTGCTGGCCGGCTGTGCCGGACGTCAGGAATTTTTACCGCCGGAGCCGGATACGCAAGAGTACGCGCCACCCACGCTGGATTACTCTTTGCCCGAAGCCCAACATGGCAGCCTTTATCGTCATCAGTACACCATGACTCTGTTTCAGGATCGTCGTGCCTACCGGGTCGGCGATATCCTGACGGTGGTGTTATCAGAAGAGACGCAATCGAGCAAAAAAGCCGGCACCAAATACGGCAAATCGTCCAACGTGAATTTTACCGCGCCGGTATTTGGTGCCAAAACCATTGATGATCTGGGTGTGAGTGTTGATGCTGATCGTGGTTTCGATGGCAGTGCCTCGAGCTCGCAAGGCAATAAGCTCAAAGGTGCCATCACGGTGACCGTGCACGAAGTGCTGCCTAACGGTGTATTGCGGATTCGTGGCGAAAAATGGATTCGCCTCAACCAAGGGGATGAATTTATTCGCCTCAACGGGATTGTGCGAGTGGATGACATCAGCCGTAATAACCAAGTCTCTTCACAGCGTATCGGTGATGCGCGCATTACGTATTCCGGCCGTGGCGCACTTGCAGACAGCAATGCCTCCGGTTGGCTGACTCAATTCTTTAACAGTCCATGGGTGCCATTCTAATGCAACGAATTCACGTATTTTTCGCCACTTTTCTCATGGTGTTGAGTCTGGGAACACCGGCGACGGCTCAGGCTGAGGTCGAAATTCCAATCATGGATTTGGTGGATGTTCAGGGCATCCGCGAAAACCAACTGGTGGGTTATGGTCTGGTGGTTGGCCTGGACGGTCAGGGTGACCGCAACCAGGTTAAATTTACCGCTCAGTCGGTCACCAATATGTTGCGCCAGTTCGGCGTGCAGATTGATGACAGTATGAACCCGAAACTGCGCAATGTGGCGTCGGTCAGTGTGACGGCAACGGTGGATCCGATGGCCGGCCCCGGTCAGACACTCAATGTGGTGGTGTCATCGATTGGTGATGCCAAAAGCCTGCGTGGCGGTACGCTGCTGTTGACGCCTCTGCGGGGTATTGACGGCGAAGTTTATGCTGTGGCGCAAGGTAACGTCGTGGTGGGTGGATTGTCCGCTGAAGGCCGTAGTGGCTCTAAAGTGGCCGTGAACACGCCGACGTCTGGCCGTATTCCTAATGGCGCGACACTGGAGCGTGAGATCTCCAGTGATTTCAACCAGCGAGAGCAGATCACACTGAACCTGCGCAAATCCAGCTTTACCACGGCCAAGAACATCGCGCGCAAAATTAACCAGACGTTCGGTCCTAATGTGGCGGTCGCGGTGAATAACGCTCGGATTGACATGCGTGCCCCGCAAGACTCACAACAGCGCGTCACCATGATGTCGATGCTCGAAGAGATGAGCGTCACAGAAGGGCGGAAACCAGCGCGTATCGTGTTCAACTCTCGTACCGGCACAGTCGTGATCGGTAAGAGCGTCAAAGTCAGCGAAGCGGCGGTCAGTCACGGGAATCTGACTGTGAGCATTTCCGAGTCGCAGCAGGTCAGCCAGCCGAATGCGTTTGCTGGTGGTGACACGACCGTGGTTGATCAGTCCAAAATCGACATCAGTGAAGATCAGGCGCAAATGGTGGTGTGGCCACCGGGCACGGAACTGAACACGATCGTCAGCGCGGTGAACAGCCTGGGTGCGACGCCGACCGACTTGATGTCGATCTTACAAGCGTTGCATGAGGCCGGAGCGCTGAATGCCGAGCTGGTTGTGATTTAAGGAGGAGCAATGAAACTGGATGCGATGAAAGATCAGGCGCAGATGAACGCCGTGCTCTATCACGATAACAACGCACTAACCAATATCAAACACAGTCGCGACCACAAAGCGGCTCTGGAAACGGTGGCAGGTCAGTTTGAAGCCATGTTTTTACAGATGGTGCTGCGCCAGATGCGCAGTTCCAGCGATGTGCTGGCGGACAAAGACAGCCCGTTCTCCAGCCAACAGCACGGGGTGTTCCGCGACATGTACGATGGCCAGCTGGCCATCGAAATGGCGAAAAAACAACAGTCTGGCATTGCTGACATGTTGGTGAAGCAACTGAGTCCATCGATGGCAGAAGCGCAGTTCGACACTCGTGTTGCAGCACCGGCGAACGATGAACCACCACGTAATGAAGTGGAAGCAAGCTCACGTTTGGATGAGCATGAACAGAGTGAGCTGACTCAACTGATTAACTCCAGCGCTGAAGCGGTCGCCTCTGTTAAGCAACTGCTGCAACAAGTGAGCGTGACCAGCGCGTTTACCCAGCCGCTGATCCGAAAAATGGAGTTGTAAATGAACATCGTCAATATCGCCTTATCAGGCCTTAACGCCAACCGTGTCGCGCTGGATGTGACGGCACAAAACGTAGCCAACATCAATACTCCGGGATACAGCCGTCAGCAAGCACTGATGGCCTCGGTTACCGGCGCACGTTTCGATAAGCTGGATGCCGGTATGGGGGTCGAGGTCACCAGCATCCGTCGGGTCACCGATGAGTTTCTGATCAAGCAGACCTGGGCAACCGGCAGCGCGTCGTCTTACGCGTCCCGTTACACTTCCAACTTCAGCCAGTTGGAGAACACTCTGGGGGCGGACGGTTTTAGTCTGTCTGCGGGTCTGGATACTCTGTACGCGGCGTTGCATGACGCCACGGTGAAACCTGAGTCGATTCCCTTTCGTCAGCAGATCATCAATGAAGCAGAAGCGCTGGCGCGCCGTTTCAATACGCTGACCGAATCGATGCACAATCAGCATCGGGATCTGAGTGAACAGCGCGTGGCTGCGCTGTCGCACGCCAACAGCCTGATGGCCAACATTGCTGATGCGAACAAGCAAATCGTTGAACTCAAAGGCACAGGCGGTAACCCTGCTCAGTTGCTGGACACCCGAGATTTGTTGATTGGTCAGTTGTCGCAAGTGCTGGAAGTCAAAACCACCGCTCAGGCGGACGGTAGCCTGCAAGTTTCGCTGTCCTCTGGTCAGCCGCTGGTCATGGGCGGGGAATACGGGCAACTGACCGCGCAGCCTGACCCCAGCGACGCTTACATGGCGGATCTGCAGGTGGCCTTTGGCAATCAGACTTTCGCCATCAATGGCTCGGTCGGTGGTGAGCTGGGCGCAATGAACGATTACCAAAAAGAAGTGCTCAAGCCTTACCAGGTCTCCATTGATGAAATGGCCGCTGCGTTGGCAGATGAATTCAACGCGGTGCTGGCCACAGGTACGGATCTCAACGGCAACGTCGGTGCGCCGCTATTCAGCTATGACCCGGCTCATCCGGCGACCAGCCTCAACATCACCGAACTGGAGCCCGAGCAACTGGCTTTGTCAGGTGATGGCGCTCCGGGGAACAGTGACGTGTTGACGGCGCTGATTGCGCTTAGCAATAAGCCAGTCGCGATCAGTGGCTTTGGCTCGCTGACATTGAACGATGCATTCACCTCCATGGTTGGTGAAACGGCGATCAAAGCGCGTCAGGCCAGTTCTGATTACCAGGCCAAAAATGCTATGAATCAACAGGCGATAGCAGCACGCAACAACGTCAGTGCGGTGAACAGCGACGAAGAGGCGGCCAACCTGATGACCTTTGCCAATGCTCACAACGCCAACATGAAAGTGATCAGCACCGCGAACCAACTGTTCGACTCTGTGCTGCAACTGTTCTGATAAGCAGGAAAAACCTATGAGAATCAGTGATACTCAATTCAGTCAAATGATGCTGCAGAGTCTGCAGATCAACAATGCCGGTCTGGGGCAGGTACTCCAGCAAATGTCGACCGGTGATCGCCTGACCAAGTTGTCGGATGATCCGATGTCATCGATCAAACTGCTCAACCTTGACCGGGAAAACAGTGCGATTGGCCAATATAAAGATAACATCGCCAACGTAAAAACAACGCTGTCGAGCCAGGAAGTGTATCTGGATTCCGTCAGCGAAAGCTTGAAAAGTATGCGTGAACTGGTGTTGTGGGGAGCGAACGGCACGCTCACCGAAGAAGACCGTTCGGGTATGATTATTGAGCTGCAAAGTCTGCGTGACTCGGTGATGTCCTCTTTCAATGCTCAGGACGAAGAAGGCCACTTTTTGTTTTCGGGCACAAAATCCGATATACCCGCAGTATCTAACGGTGGCGGCAGCTATGTGATCGATGGGAATGCCGACAAGCGTGTGGTGACAGTCGCCAAAGGCGTCACGATGGAATCCAATATGACGGCCAAGGAAATCCTTGAACTGGGCGGTGGCGCCAACGTACTCAACCAGATTGATGTACTGGTAGCCGAATTTCAGGCACCGAGTCCAAATTTCCAGACCGAAGTTGCAAACACTCTGGATGCGATTGATGGTACGTTGGCGAATACGTTGACTGCGATGACAGAAATCGGCGGCCGCCACAACAACCTCGATCTGATGGATGGGGCGCATGCTGAAAATAAGCTGTTTGTCGATAAAGTCACCAGCGATTTATCGGCGTTGGATTACGCCGAAGCGTCGGTTCGTCTGAGCAATTACATGGCCGCTTTGCAGGCGACGCAGGCGAGCTACGTAAAAATCAACGATCTCAATCTATTTGACCGCATTTAAGGGCAAGGAACACAGATATGGCAATGAGTACCGTCGAGGTCCGTCCGCATAGTATCAGACTCACCGGACAGGAGCAGGCTTCAATTGCGCCGTCGCGCTCTGCGGACGACAGTACAGCGATTACCCAGCGCTATATAAAACCACAGACGGTGACCACGGCACCGTCGTATTCGATGTCGGGCGTGCTGGTGACTAAAGGCCAGCAGAGCGCAACAGCGGTGCAGATTGCCAGCCGCTCACTGCAGTACGTTGGTAAAGAGCTGACGACCATCAAACGCAGTCTGACGCAAGCGATGAACCAGGGCGCTCACAACACGCCGAACCTGAAAGAGAACCTCAGTCGTGCCAAGCACAATATTGAGCAGGTGTTGGACCAGTCTCGTTTTGATGGCAAACGCGTGGTGGACAATGAGCTGAAGCTTAAGCTGGATCAGGCGGATCTACGCCGCTTCTCTATCCCTGGCCTGAATGTGCATCGCCTGAGTGATCGCAGCGAGCAGATTCGTCTCGATTTTCCGCAGGGCAAGTCGGTGATGATTCAGTTTGATGGCCAGGCGGACAGTCAGCGGACTATCAAAATGCTTGACCGCAGCCTGATCCCAATGGGCATGCGCGCGTCACTGGCGCAAGATGGCACCATCGTATTTGAAGCGTCGGAAAAATCGTATCAGCAGATGCAGAAAAAAGTGCTGGTCACGGGGCAAGGGCACCGTTTTCCTGCCGGGCAGGCCAACGCGCTGAATCTGAAATCCGAGCCGGATGGCATCGCTGAATTGAGCTTTGATCTGAGTACTCGCGAAGGCGTTAAGCAGGGCATCGCCAAAGTTAATCAGCATTTACGCCAGGTGCAGACCGGGCTGGAACAGGCCAGAGATTTCCACTCAGAACTCACGGCTAATATGCAGACGCTGCGTCAGCAGACGCCTGTGATTTCCAACCGCGAAGTCAATCAGAAACTGGACGAACTGCACGCTTCAGCGGGTCAGTTCACTGCCACCTTCAAGGCATTGAATGCGCAGGCCAATGTCAAGCGTCACACCGTTGTTGCGTTGTTGAAATAGTACAATGTAGGCCAGTGTTCGTCGGACTGAATGACGGCTTAGCGCACCAACAAAAAGCACCCATTGTGACTGACAATGGGTGCTTTTTTATTGCTCCTCAAAACTCTTGTAACGCTCCACTAAGTAATCAATTAGAGCTCTGACCACGGGCAACTGTCCTCTGCGGGAAGGGTAAACGGCATGGATGATTTCTGCAGGCGCCGTCCAGTCGGGAAGTAACGAGATCAAAATATTGTCGCGCAGTTGTTCGGTCACCATCAGCGTTGGTAGCTGTACCACACCAACGCTCGCTAGCGCCGCATTTCTCAATGCCACCATATCCGTGGTGATCAAGCGGGGCTTATAGGCGATTTCCATGTTGCGGCCTTCGGGAGATTGCCAGTGCCATACGAACTGATGTTGAGCTTGGCCAACGCCCAAGCTGGGCCAGTTGGCCAAGTCACTCAATTGGTCTGGCGCGCCGTATTGACGGACTAAGGCTGGGCTGGCAACGAGGCGCAAGCTGCGCCTGGCCAATACCCTCATCACCAGTTCACTGTTCTCAATGGGCTCTGGCCGGACTCGAATGGCGACATCAATGCCTTCTGAGATCACATCCACACGGCGATTGGCTGCTTCCAGTACGATATTAACCTCTGGGTATTTCATCATGAAGTCGGCCAGCATGCAGCCAACATGGGCATGTAATAACGCAATAGGGCAAGTTAGCCGGATTGTCCCTCTTGGCTCAGATTTGAGTGAGTCGATGGCATTTTGAGCCGATTCGGCTTCGATCAACATCGCTTTACAGTGCTGGAAATATGTTTGTCCCACTTCCGTGAGGTGAAAGCTGCGGGTAGAGCGATAAATCAATTTGGTCTCTAAGCGTTCCTCCAGTCCGGCGACTCGTCGGCTTAGTTTGGATTTTGGGATTCCCAATGCCCGGCTTGCCGGGGCAAAGCCACCGTATTCACAAGCCTGAACAAAGTAATACAGATCGTTGAGGTCTTGCATTTTATTGTCCTATATATGGAACACTGATTCGCATTTTAGCAGTCTACCGGATTATTGTGCCAAATGTATTATCTGTATAGGCGTTGTACATGGAATAGGCCATCAACGCTGTTGTGAGTATCGTCAACCGAACAGCATCGCAGCGGATAGGAAATGGCTTTCTTACTGAGAGGCAGAAATCCTGTCTATTGTATATAAGGCAAACTATCACGCAGCGATGCCATCGGCGAAGACGGTATGTTTGCTGTGCAATCGATGAGGCAGGAACTGACATTATCCAGGTGATTGCAGACCTTAAATATGGTCGTTTAGGTGCGTGTCAATTCTGGCCCAAAATAGCGAAAACTTTATAGTTAAGGAGTCGAATATGGGCTTTAAATACAACCGTTTGGATAAAAACAATGCAGCGGTATTGTTAGTTGATCATCAGGCCGGTTTGTTATCGCTGGTACGGGATATTGAGCCTGATAAGTTTAAAAATAATGTATTGGCTCTGGCCGATATGGCTAAGTACTTCAATCTGCCCACCATTTTAACGACCAGTTTTGAGACTGGTCCAAACGGACCATTGGTTCCCGAACTGAAAGAGATGTTTCCTGATGCGCCTTATATTGCTCGTCCGGGACAAATCAATGCGTGGGACAACGAGGAGTTTGTTTCTGCTGTCAAAGCAACCGGTAAGAAGCAGCTGATTGTTGCCGGTGTGGTCACCGAGGTATGTGTCGCGTTCCCTGTGCTATCGGCTTTGGAAGAAGGGTATGAAGTCTTTGTGATCGCAGATGCGTCTGGCACATTCAATCCGATGACTCGTGACGCGTCTTGGGAGCGCATGTCTCAGGCGGGGGCTCAGATGATGACTTGGTTTGGCGCCGCTTGTGAGCTTCACAGAGACTGGCGCAACGATATTGAAGGCTTGGGCACGTTGTTCTCAAACCATATCCCGGATTATCGCAATCTTATTACAAGCTACACAACACTGGCTGGTAACTAAACACAGTGCTGGAAAGTCAGCTATTTTTAGGGGGAGTGATCCCCCTTTTTGCGTTAACGGAAAACGATGATGAGTAACCTGAATCAAGAGCTTGAACTGCCTTGCGGCGTGTCTGATGGTTGTGATGCGGTAAAAAAAATATTAACGCCCAAAGACAAAGATCTGGGTGGATTTTGCGTTCGCAGAACGATTCCGACCAAAGGATGCAGAAGCATTGGACCTTGGGTTTTCTTTGATCACATGGGGCCTGCAACCTTTGCGCCCGGACAGGGCGTTGATGTCAGACCTCACCCTCATATCGGTTTAGCCACGGTCACTTATTTGTTTGAAGGGGAGATGCTCCACCGTGACTCGCTGGGCACTGAAGCTCGGGTTCTTCCCGGTGACATTAATCTGATGGTGGCCGGTGATGGCATTGTGCACTCGGAGCGGCAACGACCGGAAATCAAAACCGCCAATAACACCTTGAACGGACTTCAGCTTTGGCTGGCTTTACCCAAAGAACAAGAGCAAACGACGCCGGCGTTTTATCACTATGATCAGGCACAGCTTCCCTTCATCCTGAATGACGGTGTGTCCATCAGGATCCTGATTGGTTCGGCTTATGGACGCACTTCGCCCGTCATGACGTACTCGCCAACACTCTATATCGAAGCGAGCATTGAGGCGGGAAGAACACTGGTGCTACCCGATGTGCCAGAACGAGGGGTGTACGTGGTTAGTGGTCATGTTCGTTTCAAGGATACGGAGCTGGAGGCGCACTCGATGGCCATTTTGGATGGCTCCTCTGGCGTGGAAGTCATGGCAACCCAAGACAGTGTGATTGCACTGGTTGGCGGCGAGGCCATAGGACCCCGTTACATGGAGTGGAATTTTGTTGCTACAGATAAGGCGCTGATTGACAGAGCAAAAGAGAATTGGAAAGCCGGTCATTTTGCCACGGTGCCTGGTGATGAAGATGAGTTTATTCCGTTTCCAGACTAGACGGTTTTGTCGGCCATCAGCCATCAATAATATGTGGCTACAGGTACTTATCTGAATGGTTGTGTTCGACAACCAAAAGCTTTGCCACCCGGTTCAAGCCTGTCACTTGAAGACCGGGTTTTGGCGTGTCCGTCTGGTGAATTAAAGGGAGAGAAAAAAGTGTGTTAAAACCAGAACGAAAAGATGACAGGGCGTATTGAGGCGCATTCTTTGTCTGCTAAACAGACGGTGTGAATGCCTGTCACTAAATCAGAAAGAAAAAGTACAGGAAGAAGGTAAACGCCAACAAGGTGGCTGAAAGGGTTGGGTAGATAATGTAGGAGTCCCGCTTACTGGTGCGTTGAAAGCACAGCGAGGACAGCAGCACGTTGTACAGAACCAGTAAGGTGCTGATACCAGTGCCGGCTCTGAGGGTCAGGTTTGCTAACTGGCTGAGAAACAGCGTCAGCAGGCAGTAATCAATCACGATTAGCCAGAGTAAGGCTTTCTGTAACCCATCTTTTTTTGGTGCGTCGCCAGAGTGTTGATACATAACTTGCTCGGATCTTCCATTAGTAACGAACAGGGTTGGGAGATTCACCGCCCTGTAGACAGGGCGGTAAAGGAAAGTCAGAGTCTCTGCTTAGAGATTCTGCAGGGTTTCCTCTGATTGCTTAGAGAGTATAGGATAGTTGATCGTCTCTTGACGAATAACTGGTTGATTAAACTGCGCCTTTTCCCTGGCTTTGAGTAACTCGCTGTCAGACTGCTGGCCAAACAAGGTTTCCAGAACCTCGGCTGCAGGCGTGGTCAGCACAAACAGTTCAATCCGGCGGTTTTCGCTCGCATCCGGCTCAGTTTCGTTGATCAGAGCACGGTCAGACATCCCAGCAACCTGCAAAACACGTTCTTCCGGCATGCCGCCTGAGACCAGCGTCTGCCGGGCAGCATTTGCACGGGAGGCGGAGAGTTCCCAGTTGGAGCGATTGCTGAAATGTTTTTTGAAGCGCGTGGAGTCGGTATGGCCACTGATGATCAGTGGGTTACTGACTCGCTTGAACACTGGCGCCAGCGCCAGCAACAGGTCTTCAAAAAACGGGGTCAGCTCAGCGCCGCCACGACGAAACATGTTCTGTTTGTAGTCGTCCTGAAGCACAATGCGCAGGCCTTGCGGTGTCACAGTGACGTTGACATTACCCTGAGCATTGATCTGACGCACCATCTCTTCCACAACTTTCGCCAGTACCGCCAGGCGTTCCTGTGTATCGAAGTTGCCCGGGATCAGCGAGTCCGACTCCGGTCCGTCACCATCACCACGGAAAAACGAGGTGACGGTGTGGTTTGAATCATGACGGCTGGGTACAGAAGACTCAGCCGCCAGATCAATCGGAGAGATACTTTGCGAGGTATCAAAGGGATTGCCATAGCTCTTGTCGAACACGCTGGAGCTGTGCAGGTGAGCGACGATCGCTTTACGCTCTTCTTTGTCCACCACCTGCATGACCCACAGCACAAGAAACAAGGCCATCAGCGCAATCATAAAATCGGCAAATGCGACTTTCCATGCGCCACCGTGAAGTTCATCGTGCGACTCTGATTTGCTGCGTTTGAACACCACATGTTCTTGTTTTTGCATTATCCCTCCTGTTCAGCCAGCCATTTCTCCATTTGGTTAAAGGTGGGTTTGATGTCTAGCTGAATATGTTTACGGCCCGCGTCAATTGCCAGCAGCGTTGGTTTTTTCGCGACGTAGGCAACCAGGGTTGCACGCACGCATTCAAACGCTGTCATGTTGCGCTTAACGCGCTGGGCCATAGCGTTACTTGCCGGATCCAGACAGCAGTAACACCCAAAAATCCCGATAAAGGTTCCCACGAGAGCAGCGGCAACGTGATAGCCAATCATGGCAATCGACCCATCAATCGCCTGCATGGTGATGATGATGCCACCCACTGCGGCCAGAATACCGAAGCCAGGCAGAGCCTCTGCTGTGCGCTGCATCGAGCGTGATGGCAGCAGCAGATCGGTCTGAATGGCGTCGATTTCCTGTTCCAGCAGTCCCTCTAATTCATGAGGCGACATTTGGCCCATAGCCATTAAACGCAAATTATCGGTAATAAAAGAGATCAGGCGGTGATCCGAGGCGATGTTCGGGTAAGCGAGGAAAATCGAGCTCTGTTCCGGTGTCTCAATGTGGCTGTCGAGTGATTTGAAGCCCTGGTTGCGTGCGGTTTCCAAGAGAATCTTCAGCACGGCCATCAGCTCCATGTAATACTCCTGTTCATCTTTCGGCTGAGTGATGATCATTTTCACCTGACGGCGCATCTCCTTGAGCACCTGAGGTGGGTTACCAATGATCAATGAACCGAGCGCGGCACCGCCGATGATCAGCAGTTCCGCGGGCTGCCAGATCGCGGCCAGGCTGCCGCCTGCCCAGACGTAGCCGCCAAAGACACATATCAAGACTGTAATTGCACCAAAAAACTTTTGCATCAGTGACTCCTAACTGGACAAGTATTGGTTAAGTTGTTTCAGCGCCTGCTTGTGCAACTGACAGATGCGCGGTGGCGTCAGCTCCAGAACCAGGGCGATTTCATGTAGGTTAAGTTCGTGCTGGTAAAACAGCGTCAGCAGCAGTTGGTCGCGCTTTGGTAGCCTGGTCAGCGCCTGATCGAGACTGCGACGGATTTGCTCGTGAGCCATACCGTCATAGTGGCTGTCAATATGGCTTTCGACGCCATTCTCAATCAATTGATCCAGGCTTTGCATTTCACCAGCCAGCGACGCATTCAGACGCGAGTAGTAGTCTCGGACGTCAGTACCGAGTGCTTTTATGATCTCCGCATCGGTGGGTTGACGTCCGAGCTTACGGGTCAGATCCCGGGTCACGTCGTTGAGTTCGTGGGCCTGCTGACGGGTTTTGCGAGAACGCCAGTCTAGGCGACGCAACTCATCCAGAATGGCGCCACGAATACGGCATACCGCAAACGCAGGGAAGTTGGCGTCGTCAATGTTGCCATACCGGCGTCCCGCTTCGAGCAGACCAATCAGCCCGATTTGCTGCATGTCTTCCACGCCGCAATGCGTGTTGGCGTGGGCGCGCAGTTGATTCACCACGCGCTTAACCAGGATCTGATGCTTTTGTAACAGGCGATTTTCATCGATAGGCACCGACGGTGAAACGATCTCCTCCGTGGCGTTGTAGCCTTCCTGTAAGTTCATATCCAACATAGAGGTGCTCCTTTACTGCACCACGTATTTGGTGAGCAGCACGTCATCGATGTCGCGAACAATGTCTGTTTTGGCGAAGGCCATCAGCAGAGTCTGTTTCACTTCATTTTGCAAATCGTCGATCGCGCCTTCACGCTGCAGATCGTCGAAGGATTTATCAGCAAACAGCTTGAGCAGCGAGTTGCGGACGACCGGCATGTAGTCATCAATGTCCTTGATGCGTTCCGGACGACGGGTTTCAACCGCCACTTCCAACATCACGAAGTGCGATTGTTTCTTGCCTTTGACACTCAGGACAATTTTATCCAGTGCGTGAAAGCTTGGCGTGTTGACGGGCTTAGGTTCTTCCGTCAGGAACGACAGGGAGGAGCCTTCAAAAAAGTCAGCGGAATCGTCCTGGCTGGCTTTTTTCAGATACCAGACACCACCCACGAGGGTAATGGCCGATACGAGGGCGCTGGTGACGATCATTGCGATGAAAGCGGCAATCAATTGTTGTTTGGTCATGACCTTATCCTCGTTATCAATCAGGCTTGGGTGTTCAGCCAGTGGTCAGAAGTAAATGTGTGAGAGTTGTCTTCACGCAGATCGCGCGCGGCAAATATGGTGGCCTGCTCGTCTGTTGGTGAATAGGGACTGGCTTGATCGTCTTGATCCGAACCGACATTAACGTCGACATGGACAAAGTTCTGATCCTGCAATTCGGCGCGCAGACGCTCGGAAACCTGCATCAGCGCTTCGCGGGTAGCACTGGCATTCGCGTTAATGTGAACACTGAGGCGATCGCCTTCCACCCGCACCAGCAGATCGAGTTTGCCCAGCTCTGGCGGATCCAGGCGGATTTTGGCTTCTTGCAGGTTCTGTTGCGCTTGCAAAGAGACTCTGTCGTGCAACACCTGCATCATCTGCTCGCCCCAGCGTCCGGCCTGAGTATCAATACGCACGCTGGCCCATTCTGCGGTCTGAGGGGCACTGGTTGCTGAGGCTGCGGTTGTGGCCGCGCTTTGCAGGGTGTGAGACTGAGCCGATGCGGCACCGGCCATTAGTGGTTGCGCCAATGGCTGAGACGAACCAGACGACAACACATCATTGCTCAGTGACGTCAGTTTGACTTGACTGGGCAGCTCGCTCACGGAAGCCGCTGCCTGGCTCTGGCGCAGCTCACTTGTTTGCGCTGTGACCGCCGTGTCTGCACGATGTTGATTCACCGCCGCGTGCTCGCCGTGGATCTTCATCTGGCCGAGACGTTCGTTGGCTGGTGCACTGGCGTGAAGCGGATTCCGTTCTGGAGTCGCAGCACTGGTCAGCCCGCTGAGCAGCAGAGTCAGAATGTCCTGTTGCGTGTCATCTTGCTGCGATTCGCCTGTTGAGTGCTCACCGTTTTGCGTGAACGACAATGCGGGATCCATCGCTGTCGATGGTTGGCCGAGACGAAATGCGCCGCTTGCTGGTGTCGATTCGCCGAACACTCGCGCTTCATGCACTTTGCCCGTTTCACCGCCCGCTGATTTCACCGCAGATGAGGCTAGGGTAGAGGTAGTGATCATGCGGTTACTCCATCGTCATCGCCAGTTGATATGCCATGGCACGCTCTTGCTGAGCGTTAACCTTGTTCATCTCCTGACGCAGTTCGCCGGTGGCCTTTTCCAAGGCGTCGAACGCCTCCTGATGAATGGCCTTAGCACGGGCAATTTCCGGTGCCAGTTGAGGATCGCTCAAATACGCTTTATGACTGGTCAGCAATTCGCGCAACTGTAAGTCGTAGCGCTTCAGGGCATGCCAGTCCTCGGTTTTGGTCGCAATTTGCATCAGCTTTGACAGATGACGAAATCGCTCGGGAGAGACTTTATGCGTGCTTGCCAAAACTTACCCATCCTTCTCGAATATTCGCCATTACTTTTTCGACATTGGCCAGTTTGTCGACGTCGTTCTGGACGCTGGCCTGGTAGAGCTCAATCTGGCAAAAGTCATACAACTGATGCAGATTCTGTGCGATTTCACCGCCGTTCTCTTCGTCCAGCGCACTGTCGAGACCGATCAGTATGTTCATGCATTTATTGATGCTGGTGCCTTTCTCGGCCAGACGAGTCGCGGCGATATGGCCGCGGGTTCGTTCGATTTCGTCAAGCAGGCCATCAATCAGCATCACCACTAACTGGTGAGGGTTAGCGGCGGCGGCCTGGGCATCCAGATCCACCTGCTGATATGAGTCGTAGCCGGAATCCATTAGCATAAGTACTTCTCCTGAATAGACTTACCCAAACATCGACATGGTTTGGTTCATCTGGGTCATTAGGGTGTTCATTTGAGTGAATTGTTTGAGATAGCGGTCGTACGCCATGTCGTATTTGCGTTCCAGGTTAGCTTGCTTGTCGTCGATGCGGCTGATGTTTTGTTTCAGGGCATCTTTGCGAGAAGAGAACAGGCCAGATGAAAACTTAAGGAACGGCTCCACCATGTCGTCAATGGAATCAAGCAGGTTACCGTCGCCGTTAAACATCGCCTCCAGCGCGGCGCCATTGTTGGATTGCGCTGCCTCAAACTTCTTCGCGTCCAGTTTCATTTTGCCGTTACGATCGATGCTGATGCCGGCTTCGCTCAGACGCATGCCGTTGTATTCACCACGTACCAAACTGGTCAGTTGGCTTTCGATCGAACGCAAAGTCGGGTCGCTCGCTAGAACGCCACGCGCTTTGTCTTCGCCACCGATGGAGGTGTACTCATCGATGGTCGACATCAGCGTGTTATAGGCGTCGACGAATTTGTTGACCTGCTCTTTGGTCGCTTCGTTATCGGCACCAATGGTCATGCCGATTGGGCTCTCGCCAGCCGTTTGCGCTTTGTTGACCGTGACATCCACCCCGTCAATCACACCCTTGAACGTGTTACTGGCGTTAGTCAGTTTCAGACCCGTGTCTTTCGCGCCCAGCCAGATGACAGCATCCTGAGGTGCGCTGATTTCATTGAGGTTGGTGAAGGCATCTTCAAACCAAGTGGCTCCCGTTCCTGAGGCAGACACGTTGATTTGGTTCTCGACACCGGTTTCTGTGCTGGACAACATGAAGTGGGTTTGGCCATTTGAGCGCACCAGCGTGGCGTTTACACCCGGGTTGTTGCTGTCGTTGTTGATGGTCGAAATCAGATCCGCCATGGTGGCTTTACCATCGCCGTCGCTATCGACCGTGGACAGATCCAGCGTCATGCTCTCACCGTTGATGGTGAACTCCAGCGTTCCTGTGGTCGGGATTTCGGTTGTGGCATCCAAGTCAGCCGGCATACTGGTTGAGACCTGGTGCGCGGTCGCGATCTGCTCTACGAAGATCTGGTAGTTGCCGACCAGAGCTTTCGCGTCAACGTTCGCCGACAAATACCCATCCTGAGACAAGGTGGCGGTATTTTTGATGATGCTGCTGGTACTGCTGTTCATTGCATCGACAGCAGAGCGGAAGTCGCGCAGTGCGCTTTCCACTTTACCCAGCGCGGTCAACTGCGACTGGTATTTGTCCGCCTGCATCTGGTAACGCTTCTGGAATGGTTGAACGTCATACGTGGCCAGTTGGGTGGCCATGTTAATTGGATCGAATGAACTCATCGGGTTGCTCCCTGTAACTCAGACTGATGACCCATCATCAGGCCGATTCATCAATCGTTAGTAATTGAATTGCTAAATCGCAAGATGTGTGCCAGTAATTAAAGTCTTTAAATTCAATGTATTAAGTTGTTTTTGTGTCAAAAGCGGAAGTGCTGCTTCCTAATGGGCAATTCCGCTTTTTCCTGAAAGGGCTGAACAACTTTCCTCTATAAGTAGGGCGACCGGAATGGACATAGAATTAAGCTGGGCCGCCGGGGCTGAGAGGGAAGCACAGGTATAAAAAAAGCCTCCCGAAGGAGGCTTTGCGTAACTGGAGTAGATAAGAATCAGGAGGCGTCTTAGCGAAGCAGAGACATTGCCATGCCTGGCAGCTGGTTAGTCTGAGACAGAACTGTAGTACCGGCTTGCATCAGCATCTGGTTCTTAGTCATGTTGGAAGATTCAACAGCGAAGTCTGCATCAGTGATACGGCCTTTCGCAGCAGATGTGTTCTCAACCATGTTGCCTAGGTTAACGATAGTGTGCTCTAGACGGTTGATGTTCGCACCAAAGCTTGAACGTACTGTACCGATTTGAGCCAGAACGCCTGCGTCACCATTTGCACCAGTCAACGTGTCCAGTGCAGTTTGTGCGCCCGCTTCAGTTGAAATGTCACCTAGAGCAAAAGCACCTGCAGCACCTACAGCTGTGTCCAGATTACCGATTTCAGTCGATACGTCGATAGCCAGTTGTTCACCTGAGTTAGTACCGATTTGGATGTTCACTGCGCCAGCCGCAAAACCTGTGGTCTGGAACATTTTCTGACCGCCGAAGTTGGTTGAACTCATGATGTTCGCCAGTTCTTCGTTCAGCTGTTGGTATTCGCTGTTCAGTGCAGTTTTATCTGCAGCAGAGGCTGAACCGTTTGATGCTTGAGTTGCCAGATCGTTCATACGGTAAACGATGTTAGTCATCTCATCCATCGCGCCTTCAGCGGTTTGCATCATAGAGATGCCGTCTTGTGCGTTACGCATTGCTACGCTCATGCCGCGAGTTTGAGACTCAAGACGGGTAGAGATTTGTAGACCCGCTGCGTCATCCGCTGCTGAGTTAATACGGTAACCAGTACTCAAACGCTCCATTGCAGTGTTCAGTAGGTTGTTTGTATTGCTTAGCGTGTTTTGAGTTACTAGTGAAGCGTAGTTAGTGTGCATAGATAAAGCCATCTTAGTCTCCTTGGTTTGCTAACTGTCTTTCAGGCTCTGGGAATTTCCCTGGTCACTAACTAGAGGCGGTTACTTGTTTGGCAGGATTTAATCGGGGTTGAAAAAAAATAGCGAATTAATGAAATTAGGTGGTTTTTGGTGATCTCAATTCCATTAATTCGCGTTTTTATTGGGGGTTAGCGACATTCCTCGTTGTCGGCTTCATCGAAAGAGCGGAAAGACACAGAGGTCGGAATATCACTGAAGTAACCAAAATAGTGGCTTGCACCCAGCAGCTTGCACTGGTTCAGCTCTATCTGACTGGCAACGCGTCCGGCGGTCCAGCTCAAACGGTGTTTACGCAGAAAACGTATAATGGGCAGAAAGCTACTGCGATCTTCTTTACTTTCCAGCGTAAAGGAGAGTTTGATCATGTCCGGTTTAAAGTCGGCGTAGGGCTCGAAGTGTTCGCCGGGCGCGCACAATTCGAACCACAACGCATAGGCGTTAGTACGAATTTGCTCTACCAGCTCGGTGCTGTCTGCCCGGGTAAAGTTTTCCGGTGTCATCTGCAGGGATGGAATCACATGGGCAAACGCATCCTGATGATGACGGAAAATCTGATGGAGAAATTCCAGCCCCGGCTCCCACAGCAAAGCACTCATCCGGATCGGCACAACCACGTTACTGATCAGATCCGGATGAAACGTTTCCATTTGAAAGCGTGTCTGGCGCAGCGCCAGATAGAGACTGTACAGATCCAGGCAGTACTGCATGGTCTGTGACAGGTCAAACTGATACACACTCTGCTCACTGCGGTTGCCAAAGCGCAGAGTGAGGTGTTGATACTCCACTTCACCGCTGTACGCATCACGAATCGCCTGACAGGCGTGTCGGACATCATTTTGCAGAAAAGCTTCAAAGATAATTTTGTCGTCATCCGTGACGACATATTGTTCAATCAGTTCGCGCAAGTAATGATACATTGCCTGATTTGATATAAGACTAGCCAAGGTTTCCTACCACGTTGATTTGTTTGTTTTCTGGGATTTCATTGTAAGACAAGACCGCCAGACCCTGTGTGAAACTGCGGGCATAACGGGCAATTAAAGGTCTGAGTTGCGGCATAACCAACAAAATCGGCGCCAGACCCTGTTGTTTGAGTTGTTGGCGGATCAACGGCAGGTTCTGTTGGAACTGACTCAGAATATTCGGTTCAATAGGGAAGCTGTCCAGCATCACTGCGCCGCTGGCCTGAGCCTGCTGCAGTGAGGTCATCAGCATTTGCTCAAGCTCATCCGACAATGCATAGACACTGATTTCGTTTTTCTGGCCGGCAATCAGGTTGACCAAAGTGCGGCGCAGCGCGCAGCGGACATCGGCGGCGAGCAGAATGGGGTCTTTGGTGTTTTCCGATGACTCCAACATGGTGTTGGCAATGGTACGGATGTCTTTCAGTGGTACCTGATCCAGCAGCAGCTGACGGTAAACTTTGAGCTGCTGCGCCGGATTCAGCGCGGCGCCCAAGGCTTCGGCCAGTTTCGGAGCCTGTTGAGTAAGGCGCTGATTCATGGCTTCTACGTCATCGTGATTAAACAATTCTGCTAGGTGCGACTTCATGACTTTGCTGATATGCGTTGCGATCACTGTGGCGTCGTCCACCACTTGATAACCCATATTGAGCGCTTTCGCTTTGTCGTTGTGCTCAATCCAGACTGCCGGCAACTGATAAGCGGGATCGCTGCCGAGAATGCCGTCGACTTCGCCGTAGGTGTCACCGACCGCAATTGCCATCAGACGTTCAGGTTCAATAAAGCCCTGCTCAATCACTTCACCGTTAAGCGACAGTGTGTACTGGTTCGGTTTGAGGCTCAGATTATCGCGAATACGCACTTCCGGTAGCAGGAAGCCGACCTGTTCCGATAAGTTACGTCGGACACCGCGGATACGTTGGGTCAGCGGGGCACCTTGCTCTTTGTTCACCAGGTGAACCAATCGGTAGCCCAAAGCCAGCGATAGCGTATGCACGTGGGGAATGTCTTCCCAGGTCAGCGGGGCATCGTCGTCCTGCATCGCCTGTGACAGGGCTTCCACTTCTTCGATTTGCGGATCGTGAACCGGCTTTTTGCTCTGACGCCAGCCCGCAAAGGCGAGCGCCGCTGCAAAGGTGAAGAATGCCAAGTGAGGCATACCCGGAACCAGGCCGATTACCAGCATAATGGTTGCAACGGTGAACAGTGTGGTCGGGGTGGCCAGCAGTTGCTTGTGCATGGTCTCCGACATGCCATTATCGCTGTCGTTAATGCGGGTAACGATGATAGCAGCAGCTGTCGCCAGCAGCAGGGACGGAATCTGAGCAACCAGACCGTCACCGATGGTCAGCAAAGCATAAGTTTTAAACGCTTCAGACGCGGGCAGGCCGTGCTCAAACACACCAATGCTGATACCGCCGATGATGTTGATGAACAGGATCATCAAGCCGGCAACGGCATCGCCGCGCACAAATTTGGACGCACCATCCATTGAACCGTGGAAGTCTGCTTCATTGGCCACTTCACGGCGGCGTTGGCGGGCCGTCTCCTGATCGATAAGACCAGCGTTGAGGTCGGCATCGATGGCCATCTGCTTACCCGGTAAGGCATCCAGGGTAAAACGTGCCGATACTTCGGAAATCCGTTCGCCACCTTTGGTGATCACCACAAAGTTAATGATCATCAGGATGACGAAAATGACCATACCAACCACATAGTTACCGCCGATCACCACTTCACCGAACGCCTGAATGACTTTACCGGCGGAATCGCCGCCGTTGTGGCCTTCCAGCAGAACAATACGGGTCGACGCGACGTTGAGCGTCAAGCGGAGCAGGGTTGCAACCAACAGAATGGTCGGGAATATCGAGAAATCCAGCGGGCGTTTAGCTGTGGTACTGACCAGCAGAACCAGAATGGCCAGGACGATGTTAAAAGTAAACAGCGCATCCAGCAGCAAGGGTGGCAATGGCAGGATGACCATGGCCAGAACCATCAACAACACAATCGGTATCCCGATGTAGCCTTTGGTCGACGACTGAATTTGTTTCAAGCGATTAAGCATGCTTTCTTATCCTTGGGTTAATGCTGGTTAATCAGTGCTGCAGGTGCTTAGGAATCGAAAAGTGTGGCAAGGGCAGTGGTTGCTCACCTTCGCCTTTGCGAAACGATTTAAGCTGCAGGACGTAAGTCAGAATGTGGGCCACGGCGATGTACAACTGGCTCGGAACGGCCTGTTCAATCGCGGTGGTGTGATAAATGGAACGCGTCAGCGGCGGCGAGTTGATGATTTCCACCTGATTTTCACGCGCGATACGCTGAATGTGCATCGCGGTTTCATCCACGCCTTTGGCGACCACAAACGGCGCATCCGACAGGGATGGGTCGTACTTAAGTGCCACTGCGTAATGCGTCGGGTTGGTGATCACTACGTCAGCGGTGGGCACCATTTTGTCGATACGCCGGCGGGCAAACTGCTGTTGGATCTGGCGAATGCGTTGTTTTACTTCCGGACGGCCTTCGTTGTTTTTGTATTCCTCTTTGAGCTCTTGTTTGGTCATCTTGAGCTCTTTGAGGTGCTCCCAGCGCTGATAAGGAATATCTATTACCCCGAAAATCAGCAGAGCCACGCCCATCAACAGCAGACCTTCGAACAGAATGGTCATGATCAGGCTGACTCCCTGACTGAGTGGCAGGCGTTGCATGCCGAGCAGTGGCTGGAGGTGATTGTCCAGGTAGCCGTACAGCACCGCAAAAATCACACTCACTTTGAGGGTAGATTTCAGAAGCTCAACCAGAGAGCGGGTTGAGAACATCCGCTTGAGGCCATTGAGCGGGTTGAGCTTACTCAGCTTAGGTTGCACGTTGGCCGGACGGAACATCCAGCCGCCGAGAATCAGCGAACTGGCGACCGCCACCACGATGATGACCACAAACATCGGCAATAGCATTTCGAGAACGATGCCGAGGCTGTGGCCGAGCTGTTCAACCATTTTTTCCGGTGTCGCCAGATCTTGTTTAGTCAGCGCCATATTGAAACGGAATACCCCGGAGATACTCTGCCAAATGGTGGCTAACTGGCTGTAGAAGTAGATCGCCACCGCGAGGAAAATGACCGCAGCGGTAAACTCTTTGGCTCGGGGAATCTGGCCCTGTTCGCGGGCTTTTTTGACCTTCTGGGGGGAAGCCTTTTCGGTTTTGTCCTGAGACGATTGTTCGCTCATGCGCCCCCCAGCATAAAGGTATTCAGATAGTTGAGTGTATCGTGCACCAGTGCCGTGTACCGGCTTGGCACTCCGGACACAGAGATCAGCACACTAAAGAGGCCGAGCAGCATGGTCATCGGAAAGCCGAGTGCGTAGACGTTGAGTGCCGGTGCTGCGCGGTTCATGACGCCAAAACTGATGTTAGCCAGCAGCATGGAAACAATCGCCGGCAGGGCCAGTGCCAGTGAGGAAGCAAACATCCAGCCGAAGATCGACACAACGCCTTGCAGTGAAAGCATGGTGATCCCGGATCCGACCGGCCAGATGGTGAAGCTTTGAATCAGAATATCAATGACCAGCAGGTGCCCCTCCAGTGCCAGAAACAGCAGCGTGCTGAAAATCAGGAAAATCCGGCCAAGAATCGCCACCGACATGCCATTGACCGGGTCGTTCATCATTGCCATACCGAGGCCCATCTGTAACGAAACAATCTGCCCCAGCGTGGTGAAAATGCTGAACAGCATATGCAGGATAAGCCCGAACATTAGGCCCCAAACCGCTTGTTCAAAGGCCAGGTATAGGGAAGTCATTGAAAACAGGTCAACGGCGGGCATGGCGGGCATCAGCGGCGCGGTGATCACCACCAGAGATAAGGCGAGCAGGCTACGAACCCAAAGTGGGATCAGCGCGTCACCAAAAAATGGCATCGAAAGAAACACCGCACCAACGCGAAAAAACGGCCACCAAAGTTGGCCCAACCAAGCAGAGAGCTCGGCAAAGGTCAGTGCCATCAGCCGATCATCCCCGGAATGTTATGGAACAGGTAGTCGAACAGGTCCATGATTTTTTGCAGCATCCAATGGCCGGCGAAAATCACCATGAGCAAGGTAACCATCAGACGCGGCAAGAAGCTGAGTGTCTGTTCGTTGATTTGTGTGGCAGCCTGGAAGATAGCAATGCCCAGACCGACAATCAGTCCGGGCACCACCAGGACGCCAACCATGGTAATGATCAGCCACACGGCATTGGAAAACAGAGTTACGGTTAACTCAGGGGTCATGAGGTCCTCCGTTTAGCCGAAACTGGCGCTTAAAGTGCCGACAGTCATGGCCCAACCGTCCACCAGGACGAAGATCACCAACTTAAACGGCAGCGAAATGATCAGCGGGGAAAGCATCATCATCCCCATTGCCATCAGCACACTGGCGACCACCAGATCAATGATCAGAAAAGGAATGAAGAGCATAAAACCAATCTGGAATGCGGTTTTCAACTCGCTGATGACAAATGCAGGCAGTACCACCGCAAACGAGATGTCCTCAACATTCTGATCAAGCGGTCCGTTGGCAATTCGCAACATCTGCTCCAGTGAACTCTGTTGCGTTTGTGCCAGCATGAAATGGCGAATGGGTTTTTCCGCCACCGAAAACGCCTGGATCAGCGTGATTTCTCCGTTGTCGTAAGGCTGGAACGCATTTTGATAAATGTCGCTCCAAACCGGGCGCATGATCAGCAGCGTCAGCGTCAGTGCAATGCCAACCAGAACCCGGTTGGGCGGGCTCTGTTGTAAGCCAAGTGCCTGGCGCAATATCGCCAGTACGACGATAATCCGGGTAAAACTGGTCGCCATGAGAATGAATGCGGGCAGGAAACTCAGCGCGGTCATCAGCAGCAAAATCTGCAACTTGACGCTGTATTCCTGTTCGCTCTGGCCGTCGGTGACGGAGAGTATGGTCAGTCCGTTATCGGCTGCCAGCGTCGGCATGGCAACCAGCGTCAACGCCAACAGCAGGGCAGGCATCCATGCCCATGGGGAACGCAGTTTTTCCATCTGAATTGAACCTTACTGACCAACCGACGTCAGTGCTGAATCCAGCACATCGATCAGGCGCAGACCGTATTTTTCATTGACCACAACGACTTCAGCATGCCCCATCAGTGAACCATTGACTTTGACGTCCAGCGGCTCACCGTTGAGTTTGTCGAGTTCAATGACACTGCCTTCGCCCGCTTTCATCAAATCGCCCAGTGCAATCTCTTTGCTGGCTACTTCGAGAGTAACCGTCACTGGAATATTTTTGAAAAAGCTCAGGTCGCGTTCCGGGCGCTCAGCCGCTTCAGTCGCGACGTCGCCGGAGAAGTCTTCCAGTTGAAAATCATCAAAGTTCAGCTCTTCACCATCAAAGGTGTTGTTTTCAGGTGATTCACTCATCGTAGCGATTCCTTATCGTCGTTCAAAATTAATACAAGTTGTCCTTCCTGTTCGGCCACGCGGCCGGTAAACAGGCGTTCATTGCCAATGCTGACTGGCACCGTGCTCAGCAGCTCAATTGGCATAATGTCGTTGGGAGCCAGATTCAACACATCACTGAGTGGCAGGGTTTTCTTGCTCAGCAGAACATTCAGTTTTACCGGTGCCGACTCCAGTGCGTGACAGAACGGATCGTGCAGATCGTCCTGTTGATGCAGATCGAGCTGGTCAATCAGGGTCTGAATTAACTGGCTGTCAAAAACCATCGTCAGCGTGCCGCTGTGTTCACCAAAATGAATATCCAGTGTGGTTTTCAGGCCAATCCCGTAGCTGAGCTCGAAATCGCTGTTACGCCACATATCGCCTGGAGCAATCCAGTCAATGATGTGACGAGTCATGCGTTCTTGCAGGCGCAGGTCACTGCTGGTCAGTGTGCCTTTGCTGCGCTCAAGGTCAGCGTTGTAAAAGCGATCAGCCAGTTTAATCAGCAGCGGAGTGTCGCAATAGACGTACACGAGACCGCCTTGTTGGTGCCGACATACCGACGTCAGTGACTTATCCATCTCTAGCGGAGCGAGAGTGTGTAAGCTCACCTGATTAAAAACGACTTCGATTTGATTCGTATTTAGCCAGTGTTGTAACTCGTTCACTAAACAGTGACTGGAGTCCTGAATAATGTTTTCTAGTTTATCTCTGACAATATGAATCGGTTTTCCGAGCAACTCAACGCTAAGTGGTTTTGGCTCAGAAATAGATTTATGGATCTGTGGTTCCATGTGTATTTTACCGTTTCTTAACAATTACGAACTATTTCGTTTTAATGCGGCTAGTCTACACAGACTTTTTTATTGTTTTTTAGTTTCTAATTTTAAGTTTGTGACTTTAGTTCACATGTTGATTTGAACTTCAAGAATTGGTCTTCAAATAAATATCGAAAGGAGTTAGCT
>NZ_WXWP01000201.1:0-15741 GCF_009904765.1 Vibrio sp. V39_P1S14PM300 | reverse complement strand
GCATAGAGGTCGCTATGATTCAGAAAGCCAAACATAAAGTGATGGGGGCACCGACTCCGATGGCCGGTCTGGCGCTGGGCATAGCCAGCCTGGGGTGGAGCTGGGAGAACATGGCTGAACTGCATGGTTACGCGCAATGGGCGAGTGCGGCAGTGGCGAGTGTCCTGTTGCTGATCCTAAGCGTGAAATTCCTTGCTCACCGCCATCTGCTGCAACAAGATCTGGCGCATCCGGTGGTTGGCAGCGTGGTACCTACGTTCGCGATGGCAACCATGGTGGTCTCTAATTCACTAGGGCATTTTCTGCCGTGGGCGGGCGACGCATTCTGGTTGGTGGCGGTGGCCCTGCACGTGGTGTTTTTGGCCAGTTTTGTTTACCACCGAGCGAAAGAGTTCGAGCTGCATCATATGGTGCCGAGCTGGTTTGTACCACCGGTTGGCATCATCGTAGCGGACGTTTCTTTTTCCGGTAATCCACACCTCGCCGGGGTGGCTCAGGCCGCTTTGCTGTTTGGTCTTTTGGCATACGCTGTGATGTTGCCGATGATGATCTACCGCTTCATGTTCACTCAGGAAGTGCCGGATGCGGCCAAGCCGACCCTGGCGATTCTGGCGGCGCCGGCCAGCCTGTCGATGGCGGGATACCTGACGGTGACCGCTGAACCGTCGCCGCTGGTGATTGGGCTGCTGTTCGGGATTGCGGTGTTGATGACGACGATCATCTATCTGGCGTTCTTCAAACTGCTGCGCTTGCCGTTCAGTCCGGGTTATGCGGCGTTTACCTTTCCGATGGTAATCGGGGCAACGGCGCTGTTTAAGATGGCGCACTGGATGGAGAGTATTGGTATGGCGGAGCACTACGTGACTCAGGTGCGCGGTCTGGCGGCTATCGAGCTGATGATTGCCACCTTAGTAGTGGGGTATGTTGCACTGCGCTACGTTTACCATTTGCTTTGGTTACCTCGGTTACAAACCGCTTGAAGCCCAGACTCAACCCGGCCCAGTGCCGGGTTGAGTGCTTTTACGCGCAAGTGATCAAACTCTGTGCAGTTAAGCTGTTGTTTATCGTCAACAAGGATCCGAGAAACGCTGCGCTTGTGCTAATCTGTGCTTACTGACTTGCAGCGGATACAGGCGCCTACGTGTTTACGGTTTATCACTCGAATCAAATTGATGTTCTTAAATCTCTGCT
This sequence comes from Vibrio sp. V39_P1S14PM300, assembly GCF_009904765.1. Taxonomy (NCBI): domain Bacteria; kingdom Pseudomonadati; phylum Pseudomonadota; class Gammaproteobacteria; order Vibrionales; family Vibrionaceae; genus Vibrio; species Vibrio sp. V39_P1S14PM300. The sequence continues at coordinate 14,550 of NZ_WXWP01000201.1, read as the reverse complement.
GGTGGAGCTGATCCGGTTAAACCCGTTGGAGAATCCATTTGAAAAAGAGCAGATCCTGGTACAAAGCCCCGGGATGTCACAGTGGCTGAAAATCGAGCTCGCCAAAGAGTTTGGTGTGGCCGCCAACCTGGATTTCCCGCTGCCGGCGACCTTTATCTGGACGCTGTTTACCCAAGTTTTGCCTGATGTGCCTAAGCGCAGTGCATTCAATAAAGAAGCCATGACCTGGAAGCTGATGCAGCTCTTGCCGGCCATGCTCGAACACGCCGATTTTGCGCCATTGAAACGTTACCTGGAAGACGACAAGGACGACACGAAGCGTTATCAGCTGGCGGAGAAAATTGCCGATATTTTTGATGGCTATCTGGTGTATCGGCCGGAATGGATAGCCGCGTGGGAAGCCGGTCAGGAGGTGGCTGAGCTCAATAATGAACACCCATGGCAATCTCAGTTGTGGCAGGCACTCTATGATCAGACAATCAGCCTGGGTCAGTCACCGTATCACCGCGCTAATTTGTACGAGCATTTTATTGAGGCTCTGGCCGACGGCCGGTTAGAGCACGCACAGTTACCCAAGCGTTTGTTTGTCTTCGGTATCTCCTCGTTGCCACCGCGTTACCTTGATGCGTTGAAAGTCATCGGTGCGCACATCGATGTCCATTTGATGTTCACCAACCCGAGCCGGTATTACTGGGGGGAAGTGCGTGATCGCAAATATCTGGCGAAACTGGCTGCGAGGCATCGTCAGCATCGGGTATGGCAACAGGATCATTCCGAAGTGGACGGAGAGAGTCCGCAACTGAAAGGGACACTGGACGACAACCTTGCGGATGCGCTGCATACCGATGTGGTTGGCAACAGTCTATTGGCATCAATGGGGAAATTGGGGCGGGACAATCTGTATCTGCTGTCTCAATTGGAGTCACATGAAATTGAAGCCTTTGTCGATGTGGAGCGTGACTCGCTGTTGCATCAGTTGCAGGCTGACATTCTCAATCTGGAAGAGCACCAGGACGACAGTGTGCTCGACAGCAGCCACCACAAACGCCAAGTCACGGAACAAGACAGGTCACTCAGCGTGCATGCATGTCATAGCCCGATGCGGGAAGTGGAAGTTCTTCATGATCAACTGCTGGCGATGTTTGATGCGGATCCGACGCTCAAGCCACGCGATGTGATTGTGATGGTGGCTGACATCAATGCCTACAGCCCGGCTATCCAGGCGGTGTTTGGTAACGCGCCGGGTGAGCGCTTTATTCCTTACTCAATTTCTGATCGCAGTGCGGATCAGGAGAGTCCGATCCTGACCGCGTTCATGCAACTGGTGAATTTACCGCAGGCACGCTGCCTGGCGTCTGAGTTGTTGGAGCTGCTCGAAACTCCGGCGATGATGGCGCGTTTTGGTATTGATGAGCAGGAATTTGAACTGGCCAAAGTCTGGGTCGAGCAGTCAGGCATTCGCTGGGGACTGAATGCCACCACCGCGGAAGAGTTTGCCCTGCCGTCCAGAGACCAAAACACTTGGCAATTTGGTATCGAACGCATGTTGCTCGGGTATGCTATGCCCGACAGTGCCGGACTGTTCAGCCAGAAAGATCATGAGTTGGCGCCTTACAATGAAGTGCAGGGCATGAGCGCAGAGCTGGCTGGTAAGCTGGCGCACTACATCGAATCGATCAGCCGGTACCGCCAGCGTCTGGCACAAACACAAACCATCGACAACTGGCAAACCACCCTGCTGGCCATGTTGGATGACTTCTTCATGGTGGCGCTGGAGGAGGAACTGGTGCTGACTTCTATTCGTGAAGCGCTGACCCAGTTGAAAGAACAGCTCCAGGATGCGGCGTATCACCAGACGTTGGCGCCGGGCATCGTCAGTTTGTATCTGCACAATCGCTTGTCCGGAACCCGGGTTAGCCAGCGTTTTCTGGCAGGGCAGGTCAACTTTTGTACTCTGATGCCGATGCGCTCGATCCCATTTCGTTGTGTGTGCCTGCTTGGCATGAACGATGGTGTCTATCCGCGTTCGGTACCGCCGGAAGGTTTTGACTTAATGAATGGCCGTGCTCGAGCTGGGGATCGTTCACGTCGTGACGATGACCGTTACCTGTTTCTTGAAGCGCTGCTCTCCGCGCAGCAAAGCTTATACATCAGTTACGTCGGGCGTTCGATTCAGGACAACACCGAGCGGGTTCCGTCGGTGCTGGTGTCTGAGCTGCTTGAATATTGTCAGCAGAACTACTGTCTGGTTGGCGATGAAGCTCTGCCAGTCGATGATTCTGCAGCTCGGTTACTAACAGCATTGACGCTAGAACACGCTATGGTGCCCTTTAGTCCGTTAGCTTTTCAGGGGGAGCAGGCCAGTTATGCCAGAGAATGGTTGCCTGCGGCGCTGCGTCAGGGGCAGCGCAGTGGCGATTTTAACCGCCAGTTGAGTGATTACCTGCTGGATGCGACGTATCCGTTGGCACTGGATCTGGTAGAGCTGCAACGCTTTTGGCGTTTGCCAGTGCGCTATTTCTTTAACCGTCGACTGAAAGTGGTGTTTGAACCACCGCTGCCAGTGACAGAAGATGACGAACCGTTTGTGTTGGGTGGGTTGGAAAGCTACCAGATGCGTGATCAATTGGTGGAAGTCTTGTTGGATGCCCGTGCTCAGAATCAGGATCCGCAACAGGCGCTAGAGCATTTTGCCCGGCGTCAGCGTGCTGAGGGCAAGTTGCCGATCGGCGCATTCGGTGAGCTTGAGTTTGAAACCAACCGGGTTCAGGCGCAAGAGCTGGTTGAGACACTGAGCTTTGTTAGCGGCGTAGCCCTGGAAGATGTTGATGTAAACTTGACCTTTGATGTACTGGGGACAGATAAACCCGTTCATCTGACCGGATGGCTGACGCAGTGTTATCAGGCTGGTCTTATTCGTTATCGTAGTGGCCGGATCCGAGCACAGGATTATCTGTCCGCCTGGATTGACCATTTGTCGCTGGCTGCCATGGGACACAGTAAATCCACGCATGTTATTGGTTACGATCGTAAAGAAGGTGCCGTGCATTTTATGTATCCGCCGCTGGATGGCGCAGAGGCTAAGTCATTGTTGGCGGAGCTGGTGCGTCTTTACTATCAAGGCATGACGTCGCCACTGGCGTATTTCCCGCAAACGGCGCTGGCCGGCATCGAAGCGGGGTTCAGTCGTGGAAAGTGGGTGGATGATGAAGACAAAGCGGTCAAGAAAATGGCCGCCACATTTAACGACGGTTATCTGGTGCAAGGCGAAGGACGCGATCCGTATATTGCGCGCATTTGGCCACAGTGGGATGACGCACTGGCTCTGGAAGTCAGGACGTTGTCCGCGTTGGTACTACAAAACGCGAGGCTGAGGATCGAGAATGCTGCTGATAGTTAAGAGAAGTAGAGTGGCCGCCAGTAAATCATTATTGTGTAGGGCGTTCGCTGTACGGCCACAGGTCAGAGGGACCATAATTCTGTGGTGCAGACCAGTCAGGCTGGCTATGCATGTGCAGCGGATACTATCGGCTTGCACCAAAATGATCCGTGAGAGAGATCGCACATTCCCGGAATACAATCGCGTCACGTATCAGTAGGCAAAAGTTTTCAGCGTTTGATCACAAGATGTTGTTCAGTTTAGGAAAAAGGCAATAGGTTTATGACGACTTCGTCCCTCCCCCAGTCACTGAGTCCGATGACATTCCCGTTGCACGGCGCACGTTTGATCGAAGCGTCTGCCGGTACCGGGAAAACGTTCACGATCGCAGGCTTGTATTTGCGGCTGCTTCTGGGGCATGGCGACGAGCATAGCCGTCATGCCGTGCCGTTAACAGTAGACCAGATTCTGGTCGTGACCTTTACGGAAGCTGCGACGGCAGAGTTGCGTGACCGTATCCGGCGTCGCATCCACGATGCGCGCATTGCGTTTGGTCGTGGTGCCAGCGAGGATCCGGTGATCCAGCCGTTACTTGAACAAGTGTCGGATCACCAGCAGGCACAGACTCTGCTGCTGCAAGCTGAACGGCAGATGGACGAAGCGTCGGTGTACACGATTCATGGTTTCTGTCAGCGGATGTTGACGCAGAATGCCTTTGAGTCTGGAAGCCGTTTTAATAACGAGTTCGTGACCGATGAAAGTCACCTTAAAGCGCAAGTGGTGGCGGATTACTGGCGGCGCAACTTTTACCCGCTGCCGCTTCAGTTAGCGGGTGAAGTGCGCCGTATCTGGAACTCGCCATCGGCGCTGCAGGCAGAGATTGGCGGTTACCTGAGCGGTGCGCCATTGACGTTGGCCACGTCCGCCGGAGACGGTGATCTCGCTGCACTTCATCAGCAGAATCTGGAACGTATCAAGGCGTTGAAAGCACAGTGGTGCGAGTGCGCAGACGATTTGCTGGCACTGATTGCCGACTCGGATGTTAACAAACGCAGCTACACCAAAAAATCGCTGCCGCAATGGCTCGACAGTGTCACGGCCTGGGCTCACAGCGAGACCCTCAATTACGACGTGCCGGACGCTTTGGCCAGGTTTGCTCAACATACTCTGGATGAGAAGACGCCTAAAGGGACGCCGCCACGCCACGCGGTGTTTGCGGCCATTGAGGCATTTCTTGCCCAGCCCGTCAGCCTCAAGGCGCCGATGATGGCTCATGCGATCACCTCGTGTCGTACTCTGCTTGCCAGTGCCAAACAGCAGAAACAGTGGCTATCGTTTGATGATTTGCTTAGTCAGTTGTCGGCCGCACTCGATCAGGATGAAACGGACGCATTGGCAGAACGCATCCGCACTTTGTACCCGGTGGCGATGATTGATGAATTTCAGGATACCGATCCGCTTCAGTACAGTATTTTCAGTCGCATCTATCTGGATCATCCTCAATGCGGTTTGTTTATGATCGGTGATCCGAAGCAGGCGATCTACGCGTTTCGCGGTGCCGATATCTTTACTTACATCAAAGCCCGTCAACAGGTCCGTGCACACTATACCCTCAATACCAACTGGCGCTCTTCTGCGCAGATGGTTGGGGCGGTGAATCAGATTTTCCAGTATCCGGACAGCGCCTTTATTTACGATGAGGACATTCCCTTTCATCCGGTCGATCATCGTCCGGGCGCGGAACAGAGTGTCTGGATGTTAAACGGCCGGGTACAGCCGGCACTGACCTACTGGTTGATGGAAGCCGACGACAAACCACTGGCTAAGAATGAGTACCAGCAGGCCATGGCGGATGCGACGGCCAGTCAGATTCAAACCATTCTGACCGCGGCGCAACAGGGGCAGGCGAGCTTCGCCAGCGGCTCTGGACAACAGCCTGTCCGCGCCGGTGACATCGCCGTATTGGTGCGAACGGGCAGTGAAGGTCGTCTGGTAAAACAGGCCCTGGCCAAGCAAGGGATCGCCAGCGTCTATTTGTCGAACCGGGACAGTGTTTTTACCAGTGGCGTGGCACCGGATATTCAACGCGTGCTGCAGGCGGTACTGACGCCGGAAAACGATCGCGCTTTGCGCGCAGCGTTAGCGTCAGAACTGTTTGCGCTGGATGCGGCGTCGCTGGATGCACTCAACAATGATGAAAATGTGTGGGAAAACACGGTCAACGAGTTCAAAGAGTACCGTAAACTCTGGGTCCAGCGTGGCGTCTTGCCGATGTTGCGTGCGGTGATCAGTAAACGGCATATCGCAGAGCGGTTGCTCGAAGAAGAGCAAGGCGAGCGGGTAATGACGGATCTGATGCATCTTGGTGAGCTACTGCAACAGGCCAGTCAGGAGATCGACAGTGATCATGGTCTATTGCGCTGGCTGGCTCAGGCGATCAGTGACGCAGCTAAGGGACTGGGCGGCAGTGATGAACAAATCCAGCGTCTGGAGTCGGAGCGCAACCTGGTGCAGATTGTAACGATCCACAAATCGAAAGGACTGGAATACGATTTGGTCTTTCTGCCGTTTGTCTTCAGTTACCGGGAGGCCAGCGAAGGCAAATATTATGATGCGCAGCGTGATCAAACCATCCTCGATATCAGTGGCAACGACGCAGCGCTCAAGCAGGCCGATAAAGAGCGTCTGGCGGAAGACTTACGTTTGATTTATGTTGCGCTGACCCGCGCCGTGTACGCTTGTTTTGTTGGTGCGGCACCGCTGCGTCAGGGACGTTCGACCAAAGAGCCCACCGGTGTGCACCGCAGTGCGATGGGGTATCTGCTGCAAAACGGTCAGGAGGGCGGAATCGCCGATCTGAGCCACGCGATTCAGCGTCAGGTTCAGGCACAAGACGGCGTGGTGCTGGCCGAGATACCGGCGTTGCCCGATACGCCGTATCAACCACCATCGGCGCATGAAGACAGCCTGACGGCCCGGGAGTTGCAGACAGCCGTGGATCGTTTATGGCGGGTAACCAGCTATTCCGCGTTGGTGAAACAGGGCAGTCATCAAACGGCCCACGACGCCACACTGGAAGTGACTGGCTTTGATATTGATTCGGCCGACGAGCAAGACGAAGGCGAGTTGCAGACGCCCGAGCGATCGATCTTTACCTTTCCGCGTGGTGCTCGGCCGGGCACCTTCTTGCACAGTGTGTTCGAAGAGATTGAGTTTACGCAGCCGGCTGACAGTGAAGAGAATACCCGGGCGATCACCGAGCGGATGGTCAATGAGCAGCTGGATCCTGAATGGCTGCCAGTGATACAGCGCATGATAACCACGGTACTGGCGACGCCGTTGGATGGCAAAACATTGTGCTTGAAAGACAAGGCGCCGTCTCAGCGTCTGGTGGAAATGGAGTTTTTGTTACCGATCGAAGTCTTGAGTGCTGCGGCGCTGAACCGGGTCGTGCAGCGCCATGATCCGCTCTCTGCCAAAGCTGGCGATCTGGGTTTTCACACCGTACAGGGAATGCTCAAAGGGTTTATTGATCTGGTGTTTGAACATCAGGGCCGATATTACGTGCTGGACTGGAAGTCCAATCATCTTGGTGATGATGTCAGTTGCTATCAGGGCGAAGCTTTGCAACAGGCGATGGCTGAACACCGGTATGATCTGCAATATCAGTTGTATGCGTTGGCGTTGCATCGCTTTTTGCGCAGTCGTCTGGCGGATTACGACTATCAGCGCCATTTTGGAGGCGTGTATTACCTGTTTTTACGTGGCATGGATGGCGATACCCAACACGGGGTCTTTTCAGCCCGGCCGAGCGAAGCGTTTTTGAATGAAATGGATCGGTTGATTGACGGACAAACCATTGAAGCGCGGATCAGTGCAGCGGATGGTAACGGAGCGGCTCAGATGGAGCTGGATTTATGAATGAGTACACAATGAGTGACAATATCATGATGGTGTTACATACGCTGGCTGCACGGGGTAATATCCGCCAGTTGGATGTTCAGTTCGCGGCCTTTATTGCTCGTCAGTGCCCGGCCAGTGAGCCGGCCGACAAACTGGCACTGCTCAGTGCGATCGTCAGTACTGAGCTGGGGCGCGGGCACATTTGCTTGCCGCTGTTCGATGGGCGTGGTCAGCCCACGGATTTGGCGGAGCGCCTCGGGCTGTATGGCGAAGACGCTCTGCGCTTCAGTCAAAGGTATCTCGACACCGATTGGCCGGCGTTGCTAAGCCAGGCGTCTCTGGTGGGAAATGGCACGCAACCTCTGCCTTTAGTCTTTGATGGAAAAAGAGTTTATTTACATCGTTATTGGCACTATGAAGTGGCCTTGGCGGCGCGCTTAAATAGCTTTGGGACACCCATGAGCTTAAAGCCTACAGGTGTCCAAAAGCTCCGTGATTTGCTGGATCATCTGTTTGCGCGTGATTACCACTTTTTATTTCACGCGCTGCGTGCCGCGGAACAGCAAGGTAACAGTACGGCGGTGCTGCGTCAGCAACTGGTGTGTGATCACCTGGATGTGATTGCCAGTGAGACAATTGAATGGGACGCGGTCGAACAGGTGTTGTTGTCAACACGTCAGGTCTCCGATCTACAGCGCTTGGACACCCATGTTCCGATGTCGGCGTGCGTTAACTGGCAGAAAGTCGCGGCTGCGGTTGCACTGACACGCCGTTTCGCTGTGATCTCTGGCGGCCCCGGCACGGGGAAAACCACCACGGTGACCCGATTGCTGGCGGCATTGATCGAACAGTCCAGCGAACACGCCGCACACCTGCCAGAGATCAAGCTGGTAGCCCCCACCGGTAAAGCGGCCGCGCGACTGACGGAATCCATTGGTCGGGCGGTTGCGCAGCTCCCCGTCAGTCCTGAGCTCAAAGCGGCAATCCCGACGGAATCGAGCACGTTACACCGCTTGTTGGGAGCCATTCCGGGGAGTGCGGAGTTTCGTCATCATCGTGATAACCCGCTTCACCTCGATATTCTGGTGATCGATGAAGCGTCAATGGTGGATCTGCCCTTGATGTATAAAGTGGTGGATGCGTTGCCAAAACACGCACGTCTGATCCTGTTGGGGGACAAAGATCAACTGGCATCGGTGGAAGCCGGGGCCGTATTGGGCGACATTTGTTCGTTTCATGCGCTGGGTTACAGTGTTGCGCAGGGACAGATGCTGGCCCAATTAACCGGGTACACGACTCTGACTGGCCACAATCAGCACAGCGGTATGGCCGACAGTTTGTGTATGCTGCAAAAGAGTTATCGTTTCGACGCCCGTTCCGGTATCGGCCAACTGGCTAAAGCGGTCAATGCGGGTAGTGCGCAAAAAGTTGATCTGGTTTGGCAGCGCCAATTTGCCGACATTGAACACATGGCGCTCAGCAGCGAACACTATCGCGCCATGATCAACACATTGGTGGAAGAATACAGTCACTACTTGCACCGCATTGATACGCCGCAATGTGATGACGACGGACAAGTAGAAACCATGAACCACAAAGCCAAAGCGGTGCTGGATACATTCAATCGTTGTCGGTTGCTGTGTGCAGTACGTGAAGGGGATTTTGGTGTGGCCGGACTCAATCACCGGATAGAGAAGGCGCTGGCCGTCAGAAAACGTATTCAGACGCAAGATGAGCTGTGGTATCACGGCCGGCCTGTGATGGTCACGCGTAATGACCATGGCCTCGGCTTATACAATGGTGACATTGGCATCTGTATGCGCGATGACACGGATCCGGAACCCCGGCTGAAAGTGTATTTTGAATTACCGGACGGCAGCGTGAAGTCAGTGTTGCCAAGCCGGGTGCCAGAGCATGAGACGGCGTACGCAATGACTATTCACAAATCACAGGGCAGTGAGTTTGACTTTACCTTGATGATTTTACCACCAGAGTTCAGCCCGATCCTGACTCGCGAACTGATCTACACTGGCATCACCCGGGCAAAAAAACGTCTCGCCTTGTATGCGGATATGCAGGTGTTGAAACGCGGGATTAAAGTTCGGACCGAACGGGCAAGTGGACTGGTTGAGCGGTTAGGGGAGTGAGAGGCGTAACCGTCCGTGGTTAGCGCGAATGTTATTTGTTGAAGGCACTGGAAAACGAAATGCTGCGGATTTTATAGCGAGCCTGATAGTTGAGAATAAAGGCTTTTAATCCTTCGTTTACCGGAAATACACAATGTACATCCAGGCCTTCCAGGAACTGGTTGTCAGCCATATCCCAGAAACTCTGTATGGAATTACAGATAACGGTTTTCATAGACGATTTGCTCTTAGTAATTTTTTCTACTTCAAGCAATCCATGCGTGCCCAACTGCGTTAGGCAAAAAGTCCTATGACCCTGAGGAAATCTCAAAAAAACACCAAGTCATCAGACTTGGTGTTTAGGGTGAGCAAATAATAGTCAATATACCCACTGAAATAAAGTAAAGTTTGTGTGTGTTTTGTCTGAAATCGGTTTCATTTTGATGTGATGAGAAAAAACAGTGAAATGCCCCGATTGTTTCGCGTTAAGCTCAGGCTTTGACACATAAAATTTTGGATCGGCGTTGGTAGTTGTACAAACTTTGTTTGGTCATTGGCAGTGACTCTACGCCGATCTCATAGAAACCTTGTTCACGGAACCAGTGCAGGCTATGTGTCGTCAGGACGAAAATCCGTTCAATGCCTTCGACTCTTGACTGCTGTTTAATGTGGTTGAGCAGCACCAGCCCGCGGTTGCCATCCCGGTATTCCGGATGGATCGCCACACAAGCCATCTCAGCCATTTTGTCTTCCCGGTAGGGGTACAAGGCCGCACAGCCTATGATCAGGCCGTCTTTTTCAATAATGGTAAACTGGTGAATTTCCTGCTCAAGTTGCTCGCGTGAGCGGCGGACCAGTATGCCTTGCTCTTCGAGCGGGCGGATCAGATCGAGAATCCCCCCGATATCGTTGATCTGAGCTTTACGTACTTGCTCAGCACTGGCCATGACGATCTGTGTGCCTATGCCATCGAATGAGAACAATTCCTGAAGTAACGCGCCGTCTTCCTTATAGCTCACCAAGTGACTGCGCGGCACACCAGCCCGACACGCGGCAATGGAGGCTCGCAGAAAACGCAGTGTGCCGGTACTACCGTCATTGGTTTGATCGACGCATTCTGCCAAACCTTCTAAAATCCGTTCAGCCTCTTTGGGGAACAGCTCCGCAATGGCATTGCCTTCTTCGTCGATGATTCCTTGCTCGGAGCAAAAACCAATCAGTTTGTCCGCATTTAATTTAATCGCGACTTGGGTCGCCACTTCTTCAGAGAGCAGGTTAAAACACTCTCCCGTCACGGAGCTGGCGATTGGGCCGAGCAACACGATTGAGTTCTGGGCTAGGGCGCGATTGATGCCTTCGATATCGATGCGGCGGATTTTGCCACTGTGGCAATAGTCGATACCATCATCAACCCCCAGTGGTTGAGCGATGACAAAGTTGCCACTGACCACATTGAGTTCGGTGCCCGCCATAGGGGTGTTGTTGAGGCTCATGGATAATCGGGCGGTGATGGTGAGCTGCATTTCCCCCGATGCCTGCATCACTAGACGCAACGCCTGTTCATCAGTGATCCGCACGCCTTTGTGGTACGGTGTGCTCACCTGTTGTGCATCCAGCAGTTGGTTGATTTGCGGGCGTGCGCCGTGCACCAGCACGATCTTGACCCCGAGACTGTGCAGCAGCGCGAGGTCACTGATGATATTGGTAAAGTTTTTGTCGGCCACGGCTTCTCCGCCGAGCATGATCACCATGGTTTTGCCACGGTGAGCGTTGACGTAAGGGGCTGACTGACGGAATCCTTTTACGAGCGCAGTACTTCTGAGTTTCACGAAACGTTACCTGGTGAATTTATATGTTGAAATATTGTCTTTTTATTCACCGCTAAGCAAGCGATATTTCATCGTGAAAATAAAAAAGTGCAAGCCGGATTCTGCCAACCAGCGACTTGATTTAGAATAATGCCAGCCAAGGTTAAGTCTGGCACCATCCCAGGGCAGAGAGCTGCCAGAAAAAAGAGAGACCATCATCAAAAGCGACACGACTTTATCTGAAACCCTCCCGAGTCGGAGACTGAGCAAACGCACGCTCATTGAGCGTGGTCTGATGTTGTTGGTGGCATGCGGCCTGATCGCGGTCGCACTGCTGTATAACCAGGTTTATGCTCAGTTGTCGGAGCGGCTGCACCCCAAGCAGGCTGTGTACGGCACTTGGGTGGAGCAGAACGTGGCCAGTTATGCCAGCGACCGTTTTACCCTCGGGCCGGAAGGGGTCAGTCAGGCTGGGCGGGTGCTGACCACGCGCTATGAGTTTGATGGCCGTTATGTCATGTTTGCCACCGCTCAGCGTGAATATCGCTTTCAGCTACTCAATGATGAATTGACAGAAATGAGGTTGATTTCTCAGAACTATTACCAACCTGTGTATCGATTGTCAGGAAAATTCAAAAAAAACCTCCGCTAACCATTTCGCAATTGTGTTCCTTTTGAGAGTTTGTCATCCTCAGCGCAACTCAACAAAGGAACCCAATTCGTGCTTAAACAACTCCTCCCGCTTACCGCGGCTGTATTGATCTTCGGTTGTGCGCAGCAACCAACCGATGAACTTGGCAAGCAGCCGGCTTCGAAAACACTTCCGCAATTGCTTAACCAGGTGGATGAGGTGCAAACCAACACCCCGCGGGACTATACCCAGTTTGCCGCTCAGGCGCAGGCCGTGGTCGATCGTTCACCGTCGATGGCGAAGATCTATCAGCCACTGTATGCCAAACTGAATGAATGGGTCCTGCAAAGTGGCGATCCGGAAGAATTGAGCCGCTATGGTATTGAGCTGGCTCAGTTGGGCGGTGCGGATAAAAAAGGCAATGTGCTGTTTACTGGCTACTACTCACCGGTGATGGAACTGCGTCATCAACCGGACGCCGTCTACAAATATCCGGTGTATGGCAAACCAAATTGTGGCAGTCAGTGTCCGACCCGCGCCGCGATTTATAATGGTGCTCTGCAAGGCCAGGGACTTGAACTGGGTTATGCCGCCAATTTGATTGATCCCTTTATGATGGAAGTGCAGGGCAGCGGTTTCGTCCATTTTGAAGATGACGACACGCTGGAGTACTTTGCCTATGCGGGTAAAAACAATCGGGCCTATGTGAGCATCGGCCGGATTCTGATCGAACGTGGTGAAGTGAAACGCGAAGACATGTCGATGAAAGCCATTCGTGACTGGGTGATGAAACAAGATGACGCGACCGTACGCGAATTGTTAGAGCAGAATCCGTCTTACGTATTCTTTGCGCCAAAAGCCGATGCGCCGGTGACGGGGTCGGCTGGTATTCCTCTGTTGCCGATGGCGTCGGTGGCCGGTGATCGATCCATTTTTCCGATGGGGACTCCGATTCTGGCGGAGGTACCTCTGCTGAATGCTGACGGTACCTGGAGTGGAGCACATCAGCTGCGCTTGTTACTGGTGCTTGATACCGGCGGGGCGGTGAAGAAAAACCATCTGGATCTCTATCACGGGATGGGGCCACGTGCCGGACTGGAAGCGGGTCACTACAAGCATTTTGGCCGGGTGTGGAAATTAGGGCTGGATGGCTCAGCAACGCAAGCGCCTTGGGCGCTGCCACCAGAAAAGCGACAATAAACAGACCCTAGACATTTCAACAAAGAGTGCGTATAAAACGCACTCTTTGTTTTTGTACCCTTCGGACTTCAGAAATGCGTGAACTCGATACCCCAGCTTCAGACAGCTACAACCAGCGCTTTGGCGGTACCCGTCGTTTGTACGGCAACCGTGAAGTGGACATTCTGCGTGCGGCACACGTGTGTGTAATTGGTATCGGTGGGGTCGGTTCCTGGGCGGTGGAAGCTCTGGTCCGAACCGGGATTGGAGAACTGACGTTGATCGACATGGATGACGTGTGTGTGACCAATATCAACCGTCAGATCCATGCCATGTCCGGCACCGTCGGTCAGAGCAAAATTGAAGTGATGGCAGAGCGGGTACGCCTGATCAATCCGGAGTGCAAAGTCAACCTAATTGATGACTTTATTACCCCGGACAATCAGCATGAGTACCTGAGCAAAGAGTTCGATTACGTACTGGACGCGATTGACAGCGTGCGTGCCAAAGCGTCTCTGCTGGCGTACTGTCGCAGCAATAAAATCAAAGTCATCACCACGGGTGGGGCTGGTGGACAGACTGACCCGACCCAAATTATGGTTGCGGATCTGACCAAGACTATTCAGGATCCGCTGGCGAAAAAAATCAAAGATACCCTTCGTCGTCATCACAACTTTCCGAAGAACCCACAACGTAAGTTTGGGATTGACTGCGTATTTTCGACTGAGCAGCTTAAGTACCCTCAGGCGGACGGCAGTGTGTGTGGCGTGAAGTCAACCGCAGAGGGGCCAAAACGCATGGATTGTGCCAGCGGCTTTGGCGCGGCTACCGTGGTGACCGCAACGTTTGGTTTTGTGGCGGTATCGCGCATTGTCGAAAAACTGATCCAAAAATACACTTAATGAATCCATACTCATTCTGCCTGTGAGCATTACCGCCGGAGACCACCATGACTGATTTTCCAGTTACCCCGTTTGGCTCAGAGATTTCTGCTGAGGAAGTCGTGTCGAGCCTGAAGACTTGTTCAGGCTGGGAGGAGCGCTATCGTCAGGTGATCCAGTGGGGGAAAACACTGCCCAAGATGCCGGATGAGCTGAAATCCGCTCAGGTACTGGTGTCTGGCTGTGAAAGTCAGGTGTGGCTGGTCAGTGAGCAAACCAAGGGCGTGTGGCATTTCTGTGCTGATTCGGATGCGCGAATTGTGCGTGGTTTAATTGCGTTGGTCCTCGCCGCGTATGAAGGAAAAACAGCGGCGCAAATTCAGGCTTTTGATATTGACGCCTATTTTGAACAGCTGGGCCTGATCGCTCACCTTAGCCCGTCGCGAGGAAATGGTCTGAAGGCGATTGTGCAACAAATTAAGGCTCAGACGGCGGCTTCGTCTTAGTCGCCACAAAGCTTGAGCTGGCTCACACAACCCTCCCATGCGGAGGGGTGTTTGTTCTGTACAAAATTTAATCATTGCGATATTAATGCCTTAGTAAATACATGGTGTTACAGCCCTTGTTGTGACTGCATAAAGGC
>NZ_WXWP01000002.1:0-15940 GCF_009904765.1 Vibrio sp. V39_P1S14PM300 | reverse complement strand
TCGATCATTCCGTCAGTCGATACACTCAGTATATTGTTTGTTAATCATTTATTAACATAATAAGAATAAGGGCTTTTTTCATGAGTGATGTAATTCGCGATTTTTTCAAAATGGAGTCTGCAGGAGGCATTCTGTTGGTTATCGCTGCAGCAATTGCGATGACTATTGCGAACTCACCTTTGAATGATGTTTATCAAGGGTTTTTGCACAGTTATGTGTTTGGTATGTCAGTTTCGCACTGGATTAATGATGGTCTGATGGCTGTCTTCTTCCTGCTGATTGGTCTGGAAGTAAAACGCGAGCTGTTAGAGGGCGCGTTGAAATCGAAAGAAACCGCTATCTTTCCGGCGATCGCGGCAGTGGGGGGAATGCTGGCACCGGCACTGATTTACGTTTTGTTTAATGCCAGTGATGCGGCAGCTATTCAGGGCTGGGCTATTCCGGCGGCGACAGACATTGCTTTCGCACTGGGTATCATGGCGCTGCTGGGTAAGCGTGTACCCGTGAGTCTGAAGGTGTTCCTGTTGGCGCTGGCGATCATTGATGACCTGGGTGTCGTGGTGATTATTGCCCTGTTTTACACCGGTGATCTGTCGACATTGGCGTTGGTTGTTGGCTTTATTATGACGGGTGCACTGTTTATGCTCAATGCAAAACACGTGACTAAATTGACCCCGTACATGATCGTGGGTGCTATTTTGTGGGTGGCGGTACTCAAGTCTGGAGTCCACGCGACACTCGCTGGGGTTGTGATCGGCTTTGCAATTCCGTTGAAGGGCAATGAAGGAGAACGTTCTCCGCTGAAACACATGGAGCATGCGCTGCACCCTTACGTTGCGTTTGGTATTCTGCCGCTGTTTGCCTTTGCCAACGCAGGTATCTCACTGGAAGGCGTTTCGATGGCCGGGCTGACGTCGATGCTGCCACTGGGCGTAGCATTGGGTCTGCTTATTGGTAAGCCACTGGGTATCTTCAGCTTCAGTTGGGCTGCCGTCAAAATGGGCGTGGCCAAATTGCCAGAAGGCATCAACATGAAACACATTTTTGCGGTGTCCGTGTTGTGTGGTATTGGTTTCACTATGTCGATCTTTATCTCATCGTTGGCATTTGGCGCTGCGAATGCCGATTACGACACATACGCCAGACTCGGGATCCTAATGGGCTCGACGACAGCAGCGGTGGTGGGTTATATCCTGTTGCACCTGTCATTACCTAAGAAAGCGTAAGCTAAAAAACGCCCCGATATCGGGGCGTTTTTTGTTACAGGCTTCGGGTTGAGAAGATGGTCCATTCCTTGATGACTTCTTCGTCCAATCCAACTACGGTGGCGGTCACCCGTCGGTTGGCTGCATGCGCCTGAGAAGTGTCTTGATTGACTTCAGGCCTTGTATCGCCATAGCCCACGACGGCTACCCGTTGTGGTTCAACCTGGTAGCCGATTAATCGGCTACGTACTGCTTCCGCCCGTTGTTGGGACAATGCCAGGTTATGACTGGCGGAGCCGACTTTACTCGCATAGCCGCGTACCTCGATTGAGGCACCAGGGTATTTTTTCAGAAACTGCGCCATGTTGGCGATTTGTGCGTTGAAACTCGGCTCAATGACCGATGAATTATTAGCGAACAGGATGTGCAGTTGGCGAGACTCTTCCATCAGGATTTTTTCACCACAGCCGTCGTTGTCGATCAGGGCGCCAGGTGGGGTATCCGCACACAAGTCACGCGCATTGATGACGCCATCGGCATCATCGTCGATGAGATCAGAGACCTGAAATGCGACTGGTGTGTCCATGTATGGATACTCTTCTTCTTCCGCCATGACCGCCTGACTTACAACGCAACTGGCTATCATGGCCATTACTAAGGTTTTTTTATCCATCTTAATACTCCACTTTTTCGGTCCATTCAGGTGGAATATCAACCAGCAGTGCGTCCAGTAGGGCACCGGTAGCATTCATTACCCGATACTTGGCGTATTGCTCTGAGTAGTGGGCGTCGAGGTAATCTTTGCGTGCTTCAAACAATTCGTTTTCGGTGTTGAGTAAATCAAGCAAGGTTCGCTGACCAATCCGGTATTGCTTTTCATAAGCAATCACGGTTTCTGACGCTGAATCCACATGATCGGCCAAAAACTCTTTTTGTTGCAGGGTCAAGTCCAACGCGCTCCAGGAGAGGCGCAGTCCTTCTTCAACCTGGCGGTAAGCGCTATCGCGTAAGTCTTTGGCTTTGTTGAGCTGTGAGGCCGCTTTTTCGGACAGTGCCTGATCCGAGCCGCCGTTATACAGGTTGTAGCGCATGCGTAGCATGGCCAGTGTTTCATCACTGCGTCCTTCATCCCCACCTGCGTCATCACGCCAGGTTTGGCTGGCTTCTATCGACAGCGTTGGGTAGAAAGGGCCCTTGGACTGCTTGTATTGGTAGCGGGCGGAGTCGATATCGGCTTTAGCGATCTGAATGACCGGGTGTTTTTCATACGCCACGTCCATCGCACGGGTCATGGTTGGCGGTAGCTTAAAAATGTCGGCTCGGGGATAGGTCAGGCCCAGGGGTTCCTGGCCGACGATACGGCGAAACTGCGTGTGCGTGTCGTACAGGTTGTTTTGCGCAGCCAGCAGGTTACCGTGTGCTTTGGCTATCCGCGCTTCGACTTGGGAGACGTCAGCAGTGGAGCCGATGCCAGACTCAGCACGACGACTGATGTCTTTGTAAATCTCTTTATGAACGCGGAGGTTATTTTCTGACAATTTCAGCACTTCTTCGGCTTTGATGGCATCCAGATAAACCTGCGCGACCTTTAGTGCCATGTCTTGTGCATCAGCGATCAATTGTAATCGGGTGGATTCGGCGTCCGCCGCCGTCCGATCCATATCATTCAGTGTCGCAGAACCATCCCATAATAGCTGTGTGAGTGAGACCGTGGCTTCTTTTCGGGTCAGGTCGGTATCGTTCTGGCCAGTGGAATCAGCAGGGCGAATCCCTTCGTAACCAATCCCTGCATCCAAATCGATACTGGGCAAGTAGGCACCATTTGACGCGTCATGCTGTTTGAGCGCACTCTGATATTCGTTGAAAATACTTTTTATATCTGGATTAGTCGCGAGTGCTATGGCAACGGCCTGCTCTAGGGTTTGAGCCTGAGCGGAAAAGCAGTATCCCAATAGGCAACTCACAATCATCTGTTTTTTCCAGTTCACTGCGAATCTCCTGTTCACAAGTGGAAGGGCCTGACGATGCACCCTGCGCAACTTGGTTGGTGGCGGTTAACAGACAAAGCTTAGTAAAGAAACGAGGGTTAGGGGAAATAGATGGTTGAATTTATTGTTGATTCTGCTAATGCATAGGACTCAGTTTGTGCATTGGGCCTATCATACTTAAGTTTGAACAGACTTAGGTAATTTGTTGATTTTAAGTTGCTTTTTTTGATGCGATTTCGAGTGTGATCTTTATCAAATTTATATGATTTTTGAGAATCGATACTCTATGCTTAGTCTATGAAAATTAAGAATAAAACACTATGTTAATGAATTTGTTAATAGAGGGGGTGTTAAAAGATATTGCAAGCTAGTTTCAATTTATGCTACTTTCCCGCGCAATCTCGGACGTTGTATAAAGCAGACGATTTCTGGGGGATACGCGTAGTGACATTCAGCTGATTGCGACACTACGTAGGGTAGGTATCGACAAAGCCTTTTGTCGATAGACGGGATACTTAATGTCGCGGGAGCGGCAGCGAATGGGAAACCCAACATTGAACTCACTTAACGTTTACTGCACTTTAATCAGCCTCATTCCTCGTAAATGCCCTGTTTTACAAAACAGTAGCATAACCGAACCTTGATCTACTGATTCTCACATTGTCATCGGTTTGATGGCCGCTATTCCGTATCCACTTTTCGTGAAATCGGAAGGCATTTTTACACCTCATTTCTGGATGGTGATGGCAGAAGTGAGTTGGGTTTCTCTATTTCAAGGTAACATATAAATGAGCACAGCCTTTGAAGTCGAAAACAGCATTGTATCGACATTTTCCACTCAAGTGCCGGTTGTTGAAGGCACATACGATCTCACGCCTGACCAGATTTTACAGGATCAGGCAGAGCATGAGTCTGAAGTACGTTCTTACCCACGTCGTCTTCCTATTGCGATTAAACGGGCTTATGGTGCTCTGGTAGAAGACACCCGTGGTCAAATCTTTCTGGACTGTCTGGCGGGGGCTGGCACGTTGGCGCTAGGGTACAACCACCCAGAAATTAACCAAGCGCTGAAAGAGCAACTGGATTCGGGTCTGCCGTATCAAACACTTGATATTACAACGAAAGCTAAAGACAATTTTATCAAGCGCGTGAAGGCGTTTCTGCCGCAGCAGTTTGCCAAAAATTCGGCCATTCAGTTCTGTGGCCCATCGGGTGCCGATGCCGTTGAGGCGGCAATCAAGCTGGCTAAGCAAACCACAGGGCGCAACACCATGTTTGCGTTCCGTGGCGCTTACCATGGCATGACCAACGGTACGATGGGTATGATGGGGAATCTGGGCACTAAAGCGCGTCGTACTGGCCTGATGTCAGATGTGCACTTTATGCCATTCCCATACAACCTGCGTTGCCCGTTTGGACTGGGTGGTGATGAAGGTGCCAAAGCAAGCATCCGTTACATCGAGCGTCTGCTCGGGGATGATGAAGCCGGCATCATGAAGCCGGCGGCAATCATCGTTGAACCTGTTCAGGGTGAAGGTGGCGTAATTCCGGCGCCTGCGTTCTGGCTACGTGAGCTGCGCCGTATCTGCGATGAGCACGGCATCCTGTTGATTTTCGATGAAATTCAGTGTGGTGTTGGCAAATCTGGCTACCGTTTCGCGTTTGAAGAGTCTGGCATTAATCCGGATATCCTGTGTCTGTCCAAAGCGATTGGTGGTGGTCTGCCAATGTCGATTCTGGTATTCAACAAATCGATTGATACCTGGAAGGCGGGCGAGCATACCGGAACATTCCGCGGCAACCAGTTGGCGATGGTGTCTGGTGCGAAAGCGCTGGAAATCATGGAACGTGACAACCTGGTAGAGCACGCGAATATCGCTGGTCAATATTTGCGTCACGGTCTGGAGAAGATCCAGAGCCGAGTGAACTGCATCGCCGAAGTGCGCGGTAAAGGCCTGATGTTGGGTGTTGAAATTCAGGACCCATCAGGCGCTCGCAATAAATTTGGTGAACCGCAGGCTGACGGCGAACTGACGCTGAGGATCCAGCGTGCTGCACTCGAACGTGGTCTGATGGTCGAAAAAGGTGGCCGCGAAGGTTCGGTTCTCCGCTTCCTGCCACCACTTATCATCAGCTTTGAACAAATTGACTTTGCCCTGCGAGTACTGGAAGACGCTATTCTGGCCGCTGGTGGTGGCCTGGCAGAGGGGTCTCAGAACAGAGGGTGGAGCAAACACTTTGTTCATACGGGTGAGTACGGCGCGGATGAGTTTGCGTCGGTAATGAATCACACCACGGCGGCAATGAAACAGCTTTTCGAACAGGTTGATAAGCCGTATTCCGGCCTGGATCCGAAACTGCTGGAAGCACAGATCAATGCAGTGAACCTGGACGCCACTCAAACCAGTTTGAAAGCCGTTATTGACAGCACCACTGAGCTGGTGGCAAAAAACGCCATTTTCACGCAGCACCCGGGGTGCATTGCGCACCTGCACACACCGCCACTGATGCCTGCCATTGCGGCCGAAGCCATGATTGCAGCACTCAACCAGTCTATGGATTCGTGGGACCAGGCGTCATCTGCCACTTATGTCGAGCAGAAAGTGATCAACTGGCTGTGCGACAAATACGAAATGAGCGATAGCGCGGACGGTATTTTCACCAGCGGCGGTACGCAGAGTAATCAGATGGGGCTGATGTTGGCCCGTGACTGGATCGCCGATACGCTGAGTGGTCATTCTATCCAGAAATTGGGTTTGCCGGATTATGCCGACAAACTGCGCATCGTTTGTTCGGCAAAAGCACACTTTACGGTACAAAAGTCGGCATCCTGGATGGGGCTGGGTGAAAAAGCCGTGTTGACCGTTGATGCGTTGCCTGATGGCACTATGGACGCCAGCCAATTGGAGCGCGTGATTGAGCAAGCGAAAGCGGATGGCCTGATCCCATTTGCTGTGGTCGGTACCGCGGGTACCACTGATCACGGTGCGATTGATGATCTGCAGGTTATTGCCGATGTCGCAGCCAAGCATCAGATCTGGATGCATGTCGACGGCGCTTACGGTGGTGCATTGATTCTGAGCAGCCATAAGGCTCGTCTGAAGGGGATCGAGCGTGCCAACTCCGTGTCGGTCGACTTCCACAAATTGTTTTATCAAACCATCAGTTGCGGCGCGCTGTTGGTGAATGACAAAGCCAACTTCAAGTTCCTGTTGCATCACGCGGATTACCTGAACCGTGAGCACGACGAGTTACCCAACCTGGTAGACAAGTCGGTTGCGACCACAAAACGTTTTGACGCGTTGAAAGTCTTCATGACGATGCAAAGCGTAGGTCCGCAAGCGTTAGGTGAGATGTACGATCACCTGTTGGCGCAGACTCAACAGGTCGCAGAGATGGTTCGTGAACATGCGGGCTTTGAGCTGCTGGCTGAGCCTTCTTTGTCGACGGTATTGTTCCGCTCAACTCAGGAAGCGTCTCAGGGAGTGGATAAACTGAACCAGAAAGTTCGTATCGAAGCGCTGGTTCGCGGTGTCGCTGTTTTGGGTGAGACGACAGTAAATGGTCAGTCAGCGCTGAAATTTACTATCTTAAATCCATGTCTGACGTTGTCAGACTTCGAAAAACTTTTAACTGAAATAAACCAGCTGGCAGTTGAGCTGGCGAAATAAGGGTAAGGAATAATGGCAATTCTACAAATAGGTGCAGGTGGTGTTGGTTGGGTTGTTGCGCATAAAGCAGCGCAGAACAACGATGTACTGGGCGATATCACAATCGCATCTCGTACCGTTGGTAAGTGCGAAAAGATCATTGAATCGATTCAGAACAAAAACAACCTGAAAGACTCATCGAAAAAACTCGAAGCGCGTGCTGTGAACGCCGACGACGTGGATGCACTGGTTGCTCTTATTCAGGAAGTTCAACCGGATCTGGTGATCAACGCGGGTCCTCCATGGGTAAACATGCCTATCATGGAAGCGTGCTACCGCGCCAAAGTCTCTTATCTGGACACTTCTGTCGCGGTAGACCTGTGCAGTGAAGGCCAACAGGTACCTCAGGCTTATGACTGGCAGTGGGGTTACCGTGAGAAGTTCGCAGAAGCGGGTATCACAGGTATTCTGGGTGCGGGTTTCGATCCGGGCGTGGTGTCTGTGTTTGCCGCGTACGCGGTCAAACATCTGTTTGATGAGATCGACACCATCGACGTGATGGATGTAAACGCGGGTGATCACGGTAAGAAGTTTGCGACCAACTTTGACCCGGAAACCAACATGTTGGAAATCCAGGGTGACTCTTTCTACTGGGAAAATGGCGATTGGAAACAAGTGCCATGTCACTCACGTATGTTTGAGTTCGACTTCCCGCTGGTGGGTAAACACAAAGTGTACTCCATGGCGCACGATGAAGTTCGTTCGATGAAAGAGTTCATCCCGGCGAAGCGTATTGAGTTCTGGATGGGATTCGGTGATAAATACCTGAACTACTTCAACTGCATGCGTGATATTGGCCTGCTAAGTCCGGAACCACTGACACTGCATGACGGCACCGTGGTTCAGCCATTGCACGTATTGAAAGCGTTGCTGCCAGATCCAACATCGCTGGCACCAGGTTACACAGGGAAAACCTGCATTGGTACCTGGGTGCAAGGTAAGAAAGACGGCAAAGAACGCAGCGTGTTTATCTACAATAACGCGGATCATGAAGTGGCGTATGACGACGTTGAACATCAGGCGATTTCGTACACGACGGGTGTTCCGGCGATCACTGCCGCATTGCAGTTCTTCCGTGGTAAATGGGCAGAGAAAGGCGTGTTTAACATGGAGCAGTTGGATCCGGATCCGTTCCTGGAAACTATGCCTGGCATTGGCCTTGACTGGCATGTGCAGGAGCTGGAGCCTCAGCAGCCTGATATCCAGATCTTGAAGTAATTTGCTTCAAGTAACAGCCTGTAAATTGAGCCGACGCGCAAGCGTCGGCTTTGTTCGATTTTAGAGTGACCGTAGAAATGCAAAAAAGCGACCTGAAAACCCCTTACTTCATGATCAATGAAGACAAGTTGATCGCGAATCTGGAAAAAGCCAAACAACTGAAAGACATTTCGGGCGTGAAACTGGTCTTGGCACTGAAGTGTTTTTCGACCTGGGGCGTGTTTGACATCATTAAGCCTTACCTGGACGGCACCACCAGTTCTGGCCCGTTTGAAGTCAAACTGGGCCACGAAACTTTTGGTGGTGAAACACATGCTTACAGCGTGGGCTACAGTGAAGACGACGTTCGTGAGGTGGCGGACATCTGTGACAAGATGATCTTTAACTCTCAGTCTCAGTTAGCCGCGTATCGTCACATTGTGGAAGGCAAAACGTCTTTGGGGCTGAGACTGAATCCGGGAGTAAGTTACGCTGGTCAGGATCTGGCAAACCCAGCGCGTCAGTTCTCCCGACTGGGTGTTCAGATGGACCATATCAAGCCTGAAGTGTTTGATAGTATCCATGGTGTGATGTTCCACATGAACTGTGAAAACAAAGATGTGGATGCATTTGTGGCTTTGTTGGATGCAATCTCAGAACAGTTTGGCGAGTATCTCAATCGACTGGACTGGGTGAGCCTGGGCGGTGGGGTATTCTTTACCTGGCCGGGTTACGACATTGAAAAACTTGGCCTGGCGTTGAAAGCGTTCGCTGACAAACACAAGGTACAATTGTATCTGGAGCCGGGAGAAGCGATCATCACTAAGACCACCGATCTGGTGGTAACGGTCGTGGACATTGTCGAGAACGTGAAGAAAACCGCGATTGTGGATTCTGCCACTGAAGCGCACCGTCTGGACACGTTGATCTACAACGAACCTGCGTCGGTGCTGGAAGCGTCTGAACAGGGCGAACATGAATACGTTATTGGCTCTTGTTCGTGTCTGGCAGGCGATCAGTTCTGTGTTGCGAATTTTGAGCAGCCCCTGACAATCGGTCAGAAGCTGCACATTCTTGACAGTGCCGGTTACACCATGGTGAAACTGAATTGGTTCAACGGGCTGCGTATGCCATCGGTGTATTGTGAGCGCTCAACGGGTGAGATTCAGAAGCTGAACGAGTTTGAATACGCCGATTTTAAACGTTCTCTGTCGCAATGGTCGGTGAAGTAAGCGGTTGAATCGCGGTGTAAGAAAAAGAGCAGCCATTGGCTGCTCTTTTTATATCAGGGACGGGTATCAGGATTCCACCATCACTTTGATGTCTTCACTGAGTGATTCGAGTTCATTCGCGACATCTTCGATCTGTACTTCGGCGGGTAACCGGATTGCGACGTTAGCGGTAAACAAGCTGGAGCTGACACCACCACCGCCAGCAATGAAGACCCGTTGGCAATCCATATCCAGAATGTGAGCCCCCTGGTTATCCAGAATGTGGGTAATGTCATTCACAATACCGGCACGATCATTGGAGTCCAGACGAAGGTGGTAGATGGTGTCTTCCCGGTGTGCCTGACTGCCTGAATCCACAATCTGCACCAACAGATCCGGATGGGACTGAAACGCTTGTTTCACCACTTGTTCGTTTGAGGTGGGCAGCTCAACCTTAATCACAGCAGCGACTTGGTCTTCAATAAAGTTCACTTTACTGATCAACCATTTACCGCCATTTTCGTGGGTGATAGCAGCCAATTCTTTGATCGTTGCTGGAGTCGCTTTGCCGACGAAATTGACAATGAATGTGCTGGTCATACTAAGCCTCCTACTGAGTAAAACATAACTCTCTGTTTTATTGTCCTTATGTTCTTAAGTGTAGAAGCAACCCGTGTTGGGAGCTTGATTTCAGTCAAGTTTTTACTCTATCGGCAGCGTAATTTCTGGTTTCTTTTAGCGCGGGCACAGAAAAGTAATCGCGGTTGTTATTATGAGGGGGAGAGTTCGTGAGCACAGAACGGCAGTGGATTAAGAGGCGCGAACTGTGCCTGCGAGTATAAGCAACCAACAGGTGAAATGTTTGTTACAAAACGGGTTTTTTCTTGCGCAAATTGTGTGATGATAGGCGACGTAACGAATGAATTCGCAGAGGAATGAACAGATGTTAAAAATTGCAATGCTGAGCACAGGTGAAGAGGTGCTTCACGGCGATATTGTCGACACCAACGCCGCCTGGCTTTCGGAACAATTTTTTGAGGCGGGATTTCCTCTGTCAAAACGCGCGACTGTTGGGGACGAGCTATCATCGCTGGTAGAAGAACTAATGATGCTGAGCTTCAACAACCAAGTGGTGGTGGTGAATGGTGGACTCGGACCAACCAGTGATGACTTGAGCAGTGAGGCGGCAGCAAAAGCGGGTGAGCAGTCTCTGAAGCTGTTTCCTGAGTGGCAGGCGCGTCTGGAGGGTTTTTTCGCACAGCGCAAGATGGTGATGCCAGAGAGCAACATCAAACAAGCCATGCTGCCCGAGAAGGCCACCTTAGTCGACAACCCGATTGGTACTGCTTGTGGCTTTTCGATGCTGATTAATGACTGTCTGTTCTATTTCACACCTGGTGTCCCATCTGAGTTTAAGATGATGGTGGAGCAGCAGATCCTACCCGATCTGAAACAGCGTTACCCTCAGCAGGCTGGTTTGGAATGCAGTCGGTTTTATACATTTGGGACATCGGAATCGGCGCTATCGGACAAACTCGATCGGGTGCAGTTACCGGCGGGCTACATGCTTGGATATCGCTCTTATTTGCCGTTTATTGAGGTGAAGCTGTTCGGACCGAAAGGGGATCTCAGTAACAAGCTGGGGATCATGAAGATCATTAATCAGTTAATTGACACTCACGTGGTCAGTATCGATGAGCCGATGATTCAGCATATTGCCAGTTTGATCGATGATGCTCAGCTATCGCTTTCGACCAGCGAACAGTCAACGGGTGGCTGGTTGTCCAATTGGTTGCAGTCGGAAGCCGCGGCCGAAAAATGGTGTGGTCACGGCTGGATTCTCGGCGGCGCCGTGTCGGTGGGCGATGACGAGCAGGATCCGTTGGCTGCGACACTGGCACTCGCCGGTGCAACGCGTCAGAAGTGCTCGACAGAGCTGTCGTTGGTGACCGGTAAAGTCACAGATAATCAATTTTCTGTGGCGTTGGCGACGCCTCAGGGAGAGTGGGGACAGGTGCTAACGTTCAGTCGGCAGTATAACCGCGAAAATCAGCGCTTATTGATCAGTACGGTGGCACTGGATATGCTGCGTCGCTATTTGGCGAAAAAGCCCATGTTTGTTAGCTACAGCTCGGTTGGCCGGGTCAAAGACATTTTTGTCCCAGCGGAGCAACTGCAATACTGAATCAGGCTGCGGCGGCTGATGGGGCGCCGCTTATAACCCGATGAATATAAAACTTATTACAGGCACTCAAGTTCACATTATTTGATATAAGGAATCTTTCTAACTCCTAAGCGATTGATTTAATAATGACTCCCTTAATCGGGTCAAATTTCAGCCTTTAGTTATAGGAAATTGATTGTAAACTGAATGCTCCGGCTAGTGATTCGCAAGGAGGCAATCATGTTCCATCAGTCAAAAATTATTGTCTGGTATAAAGTCGCAAGTCAGAAAGTGGTACTGGGTGAGACATTCAGCAACGACAGCTTTGATGTTGTGTCGCTGTGGCGCAAAACTCCCCAGATGGAAGAGCACAGCGCGTATCAGGGTTTCCAACTTTCACTGTTTGACGATGATGGAAGAGAGATTGCCCATAAGGCCGTATCAATGGATATCGCAGATGAAATTCTGATGGGAAGCTCCGCCCAGTATGTTTGACCTCTGAACAGAAAAAAGAGCATAAAAAAACGCGCCGTCAGGCGCGTTTTTCTTTGAGTCGGTAAACGACATTGTCGACCTCAAGGTCTGTCTTCGCTCGGCAGATACAAGGTAATATCTCATCACCTTGCGTGTACGCCATGGCAAAACCAACGTATTCGACTTCACCAGAAACCAGGTTGCAACGACATGCTCCGCAATGCCCGTCACGGCAGTTGTATTCTGGTTCCAATCCGGCTTGCTCCATCGTTTCCAGCAGAGTATTGGACGGATTGGATTCAACGGAAGTGATTTTGTTGATTTTTATATTGGCCATTACAGCTCGAAGCCCTCGAAGTCATCCGCGTTTACTTCGTTGTCAATCTGACCAACCAGGTAAGAGCTGATTTCCGCTTCCTGAGGCGCTACCTGAACGTTGTCCGACGACAACCAGGCGTTGATCCAAGGAATCGGATTCGATGTGGCTTCTGGGTAAGCAGCAGGCAAACCAACAGCGTGCATGCGCACGTTGGTGATGTATTCAACGTACTGGCTCAGGATGTCTTTGTTCAGGCCGATCATTGAACCGTCTTTGAACAGGTATTCCGCCCATTCTTTCTCTTGCTCTGCAGCTTCCTTAAACAGATCAAAACACTCTTGTTTGCACTCTTCAGCAATCTGAATGAATGAGAAGTCATCCTGACCATTACGGAGCAGGTTGATCATATGTTGAGTGCCAGTCAGGTGTAGCGCTTCGTCACGAGCAATCAGCTTGATGATCTTCGCGTTACCTTCCATCAGCTCACGTTCCGCAAACGCAAAAGAACAGGCAAAACTGACGTAGAAACGGATCGCTTCCAGTGCGTTGACCGACATCAGACATACGTAAAGCTTTTTCTTCAGTTCATACAAACTGACAGATACGGTTTCACCGTTGATTTGATGTTGGCCTTCGCCGTAACGGTGATAGTCATTGCTCAGTTTGATCAGATCATCGTAGTAGTGCGCAATGTCTTTTGCACGCTTGAGGATGTGTTCGTTTTCAACGATGTCATCAAACACAACACCCGGGTTGTTGACGATATTACGGATAATGTGCGTGTACGAACGAGAATGGATGGTTTCTGAGAAAGACCAGGTTTCGATCCAGGTTTCCAGCTCTGGCAGAGACACCAACGGCAGTAAGGCGACGTTCGGGCTGCGGCCCTGGATAGAATCCAGCAGAGTCTGATACTTCAGGTTCGAGATAAAGATGTGCTTTTCATGCTCTGGCAACTTGTTGTAGTCGATGCGGTCGCTGGACACGTCAACTTCTTCCGGACGCCAGAAGAACGACAGTTGCTTCTCGATCAGTTTTTCAAAAATCTCGTATTTCTGTTGGTCGTAACGTGCAACGTTGACCGACTGACCCAAGAACATCGGTTCTTTCAGTTGGTCATTTTTGGTCTGGTTAAAAGTACTGTAAGCCATAATGCCTCAATTCCTTTTAAGCCCTCCATCCTGTCAGCAGGCGAGGAGGGCGTTCGGTAGTCTGTTAATGTGATTCTATGTCGGTCGGATTAAATCTTACAACCGCCGCCGGCACAATCGTCATCTTGTGGTTGAACTGCGTCTTTCTGGTCGTCTTTCGCACCGTCACGCGTGTTGTGGTAGTAAAGGGTCTTCACACCAAATTTGTACGCGGTCAGCAGGTCTTGCAGCAGTTTCTTCATCGGTACCTTACCGCTTTCGTAGCGTGCAGGGTCGTAGTTCGTGTTGGCTGAGATAGCCTGGTCAACAAACTTTTGCATAATACCAACCAGGTGCAGATAACCGTCGTTAGAACCGATGTTCCACAGCAGTTCGTAGTTATTCTTGAGTTCCGTGAAGTCCGGCACCACCTGTTTCAGGATGCCGTCTTTCGACGCTTTTACAGAGACGAAACCACGCGGTGGCTCAATACCGTTTGTCGCGTTGGAAATCTGAGAAGAGGTCTCAGAAGGCATCAGCGCAGTCAGTGTTGAGTTACGCAGGCCGTGCTCCATGATCTCCTGACGCAGGCCATCCCAGTCATAGTGCAGTGGCTCATCACAGATAGTATCGATATCTTTCTTGTACGTATCGATTGGCAACAGGCCTTTCGCGTAGTTCGTTTCGTTAAATGAAGGACACTTGCCTTGCTCTTTTGCCAGCTCGACCGAAGCTTTCAGCAGGTAGTACTGCATCGCTTCGAAGGTACGGTGAGTCAGGCCATTTGCACTGCTGTCGGAGTACTTCACGCCGTGTTTCGCCAGGTAGTAAGCGAAGTTAATCACGCCCACACCCAGAGTACGACGGTTCATGGTTGAACGGTACGCAGCTGGCAGCGGGTAATCTTGGTAATCAAGTAGGGCATCCAGAGCACGAACAACCAGCTCAGAAAGCTCTTTAAAGTCGTCCAGGCTTTGAATCGCGCCCAGGTTGAATGCAGACAGAGTACACAGCGCAATTTCACCGGAATCGTCTTCCACGTTGCTTAGCGGCTTGGTCGGCAGAGCAATTTCCAGACACAGGTTAGACTGACGAACGGGGGCAACTTCAGCGTCAAACGGGCTGTGGGTGTTGCAGTGGTCAACGTTCTGGATGTAGATACGTCCGGTTGAAGCTCGCTCTTGCATAAGCAAAGAGAACAGCTCGACCGCTTTCACACGCTCTTGTTTCACGGACGGATCGTTTTCGTATTTCACGTACAGACGTTCGAACTCGTCCTGATCCTGGAAGAAGGCGTCATAAAGACCCGGGACATCCGATGGTGAGAACAGCGTAATGTAGCCGCCTTCAACCAGACGCTGGTACATCAACTTGTTCAGTTGTACCCCATAGTCCATATGACGAACACGGTTTTCTTCTACACCACGGTTGTTTTTCAGAACCAACAGGGACTGAACTTCTCCGTGCCACATTGGGTAAAATACCGTTGCCGCACCGCCGCGAACGCCACCCTGAGAACAGCACTTCACCGCTGTTTGGAAGTATTTGTAGAATGGGATACAACCGGTGTGGAAAGCTTCACCGCCACGGATTTCAGAACCCAGAGCACGGATCCGGCCCGCATTAATACCAATACCAGCACGCTGTGACACATAACGAACGATTGAGCTAGCCGTTGCGTTAATTGAATCCAGGCTGTCACCACATTCGATCAGTACGCATGAGCTGAACTGACGAGTTGGTGTGCGAACACCAGACATAATCGGTGTTGGCAGAGAGATCTTAAACGTTGACGTCGCATCGTAGAAGCGCTTGATGTAGTCAAGACGCGTTGCCTTCGGATACTTAGCGAACAGACACGCCGCAACCAGAATGTAGAGGAACTGAGCACTCTCATAGATCTGACCGGTCACACGGTTTTGAACGAAGTATTTACCTTCAAGCTGTTTAACGGCTGCATAAGAGAAATTCAGATCACGACGGTGATCGATATAGGCGTCCAGCTCATCCAGTTCAGCTTTGGTGTAATCTACCAGCAGGTGCTTGTCGTACTTACCCATCTCTACCAGTTTAGAGATGTGATCGTACAGCGTTGGTGGCTCATATTGACCATACGCTTTTTTGCGCAGGTGGAATACGGCCAGACGAGCAGCCAGATACTGATAATCCGGCGTCTCTTCCGAAATCAGGTCAGCGGCTGATTTGATGATCGTTTCGTGAATATCTGATGTCGTAATGCCATCGTAAAACTGAATGTGAGCACGCAATTCTACCTGAGAGACCGAAACGTTGTTCAGCCCTTCAGCTGCCCATGTGATGACTCTGTGGATCTTATCCAGATCAATATTTTCTTTGCGGCCATCACGCTTGGTGACGGTAAGTTGTTGGTTCATTCTGCTTCATTTCCCTAACAAAACTGATTAAAGCCGCTTTTTTATGTAATTTTTGTAAATTTGATTACGGCTTTGTGATCATGGTCTACCTACATATTGTAGCTCAAACACAATATGTAGGGGTACGTTAGCTTTCGGGTTACAAGATA
>NZ_WXWP01000062.1:0-16155 GCF_009904765.1 Vibrio sp. V39_P1S14PM300 | reverse complement strand
TGCCAGCACTATGCACCATCCAAATATACGTTTCATATTGAATACCTCCGGTCATTCTATGACCAATATTTCATTATTGCCTGAAATTGCAAGCCTTCAAAGTATCAAAAAATAATACTGTAAAAAAACACAGTGTTTGGTGTTGCATATATGAGGTTTCGTGATAGAAAGAAATTGAAACCTTAATTTTATCGTAGGAGATATGTGATGAAGAACACCAAGAAAAACAAACTGGTCTGGTTCGTTGCCGCCCTCTTTACCTTGTCTGTCGCGTCGCTGATTACACTGGACGGAGTGGAGCGAAGCGATTGGCTTTATATGGCAGCTCTTCCGGCGGTGATGGCGGTGCTGTGGATGCAATACCGGAAGTTGTTCGCCAACAGCAAGGAAGCCTGACAATGGAGAAAAGCACGGATTATAAATTAGGATGGCTGGGCCGATGGATAGCCGCCCGCCATATGGCTCTGGCTGGCTATATCACTAAGATCATAATGATAGAGACGGGTCTGACGTATAAACAGGTACGTAGGTTATATAAGGACATCGAAAACGATGGATACGAGCTTGAGCGCAGATCACGTACATTCCGTGGCGGGGCCACGCTTATTCACAGTCACACCTCCAAGATTCAGGCGTCACTGCTGATGCAGCTATACCGCAATATTGGTGGCGAAGACGTGATCAGATCGATTGATATCAAGTCGCTGAGCAAGGCGTTTCGCATGTATCACGCTATTCGCAAGGAAGTTCCTGGTATGAAGGGTATTCGATGGACTCCTTTCGATATCACCGATGCCTGGTGTTTAGCTTCCGAACTACGAAGCGGTGATGCGATGCTTGAAGAATGTGGTGCATGCCAATGTAATTATTTCACATCGGTAAATCAAAGAACCTGTGTGGAGTGTCCATATTGCGTTGCGGATAGAACCAAAGTTGTAGGTGCATGACAAGGTATTTTCATACCGAATTTGACGGTCGCAGATCTGCTGCTATTTTTGATATCTGATATACATCTTTTGGTTGTTACTAGAAGGAGTTAATGATGGGAATCAAGCCGGGGCCGAAACGAAAAAATGAGGATGGTAGTCCAGATAAAAGGCAAAGAGTTACGCCTGAGAAAAAGAAAGATCATCCTGATTTAAAACCCCATAAGCATAAGAAGGGCGACTAAAGAAACAAATTGGCTCCAAATTGTCTGCAGATTCATTCTCTTAAGTATTCGAATGATTTGACCAAATAGGGCAGTTTCACGTCGAAGATTTACGGTTTCTTGCACATAGCATGACTCTTATTATTTTTAATTGAGAGTCATGCTATGCAGTCGCTACTCCAGAAAATTGTGGCTTTACTACTGACGGTCACAATCTCAATGTTTCCATTTCATACTACTGGCGAACAGAATCCGGACATTTCTTCCGTTGGGAAAGAAGCTCAAGTCTTTGGTCAAGACCTCGTCAACTCGTTCAGAGCCAACTCTGGTTCGGTCCAAAACGGCGCGATCTCGATGCCGACGCTGAAAGACGGTCAATTCCAGATGAATGGCGGAAGCCAGATCAATGTGAATGACCTGTTTCCGGGAACCAGCGGCGGTGACGGCCAACCCGAGAGCTACTATTTCCCGGATGCCAACAAACCCAATGTTGACATGCTCCAGGGTATTTATGATTCCGGCGACGACATGGACGACGTGGGCAACAGCGCCAAGGGGGCTCTTTGGTCCGACGCGAATAGCGCCGATCCATCCATCTCAGGCGCCGCCTACAAAGTGCTCCTCGATGCGGCCAACCGCTCGCGTCCTGACTTCACCAATGATCCGATGCTGAACCTTAGCAAGAAGACCTACGAGGACATGGATCTGATTGCCGGAGGATTCGGAGATTGTTCCGCCGAGACAACGATCAACCAGGGAACGATTAACGCCCATATTCCGGAGTACGAACGCTGTCAGCGTGTTGTGGACCAGAGCGCAGATTGCGAGGTCGTCCACGACTACGATGCCTCGGTGGTAAAGCACTACGATGGTCCCTACAACTTGAAATCCTGTGGCGAGGGGTGTACCGAACTGTGGATTGGCCGGGTGGGCGACAACTACTGGGGTGGAAACTGCAAGATCTACGAGGAATTCACGCGGGTCCAAGTCAGTAACCCTGACGCCATCGTGTCGGCAACGCTTGAATACGCCAAGTGGGACGACTACATGCAGGTCTGGGTGGGGAAATCCGGCCAGGTAACCAAGGTCTGGCAGGGGCCGAACAACCACTTTCCGCCAGAGACAGCGGGTAAGTGCGAGCTCTCCACGAGTTGGGAGCGTAATCCGAATGTAGATGTGACCCCATACTTCAAGAACGTCAATGACGGCGATGTCGTGACATTCAAGATCAGGGTTTCTGTCACTGGCAATGGCGAGGGGTTTGGCCGTATCAGAATCCACTACGACCCGGCCAAAGCCATCACCAAGGATGAATGGTCTCCGCAAAGCTGTATGGACTCGGCCAAAGGCGTCATCGACGGTTTCGCAGAGGGCGAGATTGCCTGCATTGACGACCCGACTGATGCAAGCGGCTGCACCGTTATCAACGGCATCAAAATCTGCGAATCCCAGCTCAAACCGTCACCGCTATCTGGTATTCCAAAGCTCTGCAAGAAAGCCCGAGTCAAAGCTGATTACGATTTCTATAAGGGGCAGATGGAATGCTGGACCGATCCCCAGGGTGAGACCCATTGCCCGGTCAACTCGGGCGGTAATCTCAATAGCTGTACCGAATTCGAGAAGAACCCGCAGTGCGGATTTATCAGTTCCAAGTGCGTGGATGGGGCCGAGGGCGCATCCGGCACCTGCTACGTGCATGAAGATACCTATGACTGCGGTAGCGATGTCGCGGTCCCGACACTGGAGAAGGAAACCGAATACCAGTGCGGTGGACCCATCCGCTGCATGGGAGACGATTGTCTTGACGTGACAAAGACCCAGAGCACGGACTTCGCACGCGCCACGGCACTGCTCAACGCGGCTCAGTTCATGACCCAGGACATGAGTTGCACCGGGCTGGACGGCGATAAAAATCCCACCGGCGATGAGAACGTTATTTGTTCCGCCTTTGCCGGTGAAGCCGGCGAGTGCAAGATCGCCGTGGGCGGGGTGTCGGATTGCTGCGAGAAGCCATCCAATATCTCGCTGGCCGACTACCTGAACCTGATTATGGCCGTGCCAAAGCTCGACGGTGCCATCATGGCGCTTGGGTCGGAAGCCAACCCATCGGCGATCAAAGGCGCCTACCAGATCCTCCGGGAGCCGGTATTGGAAGGCTGGACGGAGGCTACCAAGCCCTTCGCCAGTTACATCGAAAATATGTCTGGCGCGGTCGATTCCTTCTATCAACCCGTGGAGCAATTCGTTGACGAACTGATTGACCAGTTAACGGAACAAGTCAAAGAGGTCATGGCCGATGTCATGCAGTCCCTCGGGCAGGATGCCGCCACTCAAGAGGCCGCTGCCGGAGGTGCAGGGAAATTGGCCCAGGAAGGCTTGATGGAAAGCGCCGCAACATGGTTGAGCACCGCCATGACTATCTACACGGTCTATGTCGTATCCATGGTCATGATCCAAATGATTTGGAAGTGCGAGGAGGAAGAGTTCACGATGAACGCTAAGAGGGCGCTCAAGAACTGCTCCTATGTGGGCTCTTACTGCAAGTCCAAGGTGCTCGGAGCTTGTGTCGAGAAACGCGAGGCTTACTGCTGCTTCAATTCACCGTTGTCCCGCATTGTCCAGGAGCAGGTTCGTCCTCAGCTAGGTATGGACTTCGGGAACGCCGCGAATCCCCAATGCGGCGGTATTCCGCTGGATAAGATCGCAGAGATTGACTGGAGCAAGGTCAACCTGGACGAGTGGCTTGGGATTCTGCAACAGAACGGCAAGTTTCCGGACCCGAGCTCGCTAAACCTCGACAGCCTGACCGGAGCCGGTAGCGACTTCAACATTGACGGTAGCCGTAAGAACGCCCAGGAAAGGACACTGGAACGCTTGAACGGCGTCGACGTAGATAAGACGCGGCGCGACTTGGCGTCCGAGATCTTCCCGGACTGGGGCGGATCGAATTGAGATCCACCCCGTTAAAGCCAGCATCATGCTGGCTTTAATCATTGATGAAAACTTTCACATGTGAAAGTTCTCTCGTGATTCTCGTTCTTTGCGCCCGAAAAGGGCACTTCCAGAGGTGAGGTTTTTAGACGCCATCCAGCAAAATTACCCCTGTGATCAAATTCATCAGGGGAACCTATGCAGCAGACAATCCAAATCGAAAGTGACACTGGTCACGGGCATCTACAGCTTCTGTCAGTGTACGAAGTAACGGCTCTACTGAAGATTTCCGCGCCAACGCTTCAACGAATCCGGGCCAACGATCCAACTTTTCCCCGGCCCTATCGTCTGGCTGGAGAGCGGACACTGCGCTATCGGGTCGACCAACTTGAATCCTGGCTGGCGTCTCGTCTGGTTGAGTCTGATGAAGCCTGCTAGTCGATATATGGAGGGCAATAAAAAGCGCCGCAAGCCAGCCGCCGAAGTGCTGGCTGCGAGAGTGGATGAAGCGAAGCAGGCGGCTCTACTTCAACACACGAAGCAGGAGATAAAAGACCTGCAACTCTCGCTATTCGACATTGCTCCCTGGTCCGACAATATGCGGGTCATGCCGAACGACTACGCTCGATCGGCGCTGTTCACTGTGCGCAACAAGCGCACTCCCCGTGCGGCCTTGCAGAACCACCCCATTTACCATGTCAACAAAGACGTGAATATAACCTATACAGGTGTTGAGCTGCGCGCTCAGGACGACGAACTGGTTTGGCAGCAGGTACTGGAATATTCCAAACGGTCGCCATTGGGCGAGCCAATTACTTTCACGTTCTACAGACTTTGCCAGGATTTGGGTTGGTCGATCAACAAAGCCTATTACACCAAGGCCGAAGAATGCTTGTCTCGCCTCCAGGCGTCTGCAATGGCCTTTTCCTCCGCGCGGATCGGCCGCCTCGAATCGCTGTCGCTTATCCATCGATTCCGCGTCTTGGATCGAGGCAAGAAAACATCTCTATGCCAGGTTGAAATCGACGAAGAGATCGTCGTGCTCTTCGCTGGCGATCACTATTCGAAATTCGTCTGGGAAAAGTACCGCAAGCTGTCGCCCACAGCCCGGCGGATGTTCGACTACTTCGCATCCCACAAAGAGCCCTATCCGCTTAAGCTGGAGACCTTTCGGTTGATGTGCGGCTCAGAATCAACTCGACCCAAAAAGTGGCGCGAACAGGTTGGTGCGGCCTGTGACGAGCTGTGCGAGAACGACATGGTGTCAAGTGCCTGGGTTCATAATGACTTGGTGCACTGCAAGCGGTGACTCTGGGTTTCAACACCACCTCTTGTCCTTTCTGCCCTCCAATTATTCTTCTGCGCTCACTACAAAACGCCCTGGACGACCGACAAGCCTGTGCATAAGTCCTGAATTATCTCTGGGAGATCCGGCCCAATACTGATAAGTGGGGGGCCTTCATTGACATTTGAGGGGCAACCCCCTCGGCAAGCTACTGATAAATGAGGGGCGCGTTGCTATTTTGGCTGTTTCCGAGCCGCGACAGCGCGGTAAAACGGCAGCGCAACCGCGAGTTATTCACTATTGCTGTGGGCAAGCCTGTTGGAAACCCAGCCGGACTACTGACATTTGAGGGGCAACGCTATTGATATTTGAGGGGCGCTATTATTGACATTTGAGGGGCCAACTATTGACATTTGACGGGCACCTTATTGACATATGAAGGGCAGGTGTTTTCATTTTTATATTTCAAAATCAAGTCATTAAATGACATTCCACACCCCCTATAACCTTATCTTTAACCTCTTATTTAACCTTTTCTATAAACCAATATTTATTTTAACCATCTTGATTAAAAAACAACCAAGCATTATCTGCGAGGTCTACACCGCTAGAGTCTAACCATCAGGCCCTCCATGTGCTTTTGCGTGACAAAACCGCAGAACTCAAGACGGTGGTCCTCAGAGAGTAGCAATACCGCTCAATTTGTCCAAAAAGGGCAATTCCAGAGCGGAGGTTTCCACCACGCCACTCATAAACTGCACTTATTGACAGAGAGGACGAACGAAGCAGGTACGTGATGACAACACAAGAAAACGAACTGTTACAAAACTTGAGAAGTGAGATGGCAGAGATAAAAATGCTGCTAGCTCAGGTTGTTGAGAATGCAGGGAGTGATGGTAGCAAGTCGAACTTACCACCGTCTGATAAAGAGTATCTGACTGTCGATGAGGCGGCGGCTTACATTGGGGCAAAACGCTCCTACATCTACCGTTTGACTCATGAAAAACGAGTGCCGTTTACTAAACCGGGAGGGAATAGAGTGCTAATTAAACGATCAGACCTTCAGGCGTGGCTTGAAACGAACAGAGTGAAGTCCCAAGATGAAATGCATCAAGATGTTGCAGCCTATATTACAGGCTCTCGCCGTGGCCGCAGAGCATCCTAAGGGGTTGCTTGCTGGCCACAGTGAGGACAGCAAGTTCCAGGTTCTTTTGCTTTATCTTCAAAAATATCTGGAAAGCCTCTCATTGCTGTTACTCTGCGGCTTTCGAGAATATCAGCATAAATTTCAGTTGTTCTTAGCTCTGAGTGTCCAAGAAGCCGAGAGAGAGAATAAATATCAACACCACGGTTAAGCTGGGCCACAGCAAATGTATGTCTGCCTACGTGGAAAGTAACATGTTTTTGAACGCCTGCTAGCATTGCCCAGTGTAGTAAAGCCACGTTGGTGTAACTGCTATATTTCAACCCTTTAAAGACTCGCTCGGCTTTATCTTTGCGCTCTCCCATGAGCTTGACTGCTGAGTCTGGTAGATCCAAATAGACTAAGCTGTTTCCGGCATTCAGTAATTTAGTCTGCTTGAAAATAATTCTGTAGTGTCCATCCTGAAACTCTTCTATTTCTTTCCATGTAAGCTTCTGAATATCGCTCCATCTCAAGCCGGTTGTGCAACTAAAAAGAAATGCCCGTTTAAGAACGTCATAGCGACATTTCGCCTTTGTCATCGCCCGAACTTCATCCAGAGTGAGGTAGGTTCGTTGGGTATTTTCTGCTTTGACACTTTTTACTCGCTGGACTGGGTTATCCCTTATGATGCCTTCTCGGTATGCTTCATTTAGGGCGGCTCTGACTTTGTTGAAATAGCTCGAGGCAGTGTTTTTGGCAAGTTTGGATTTAGATTTCGTTAGAGGTTCTTCCAGCAGATATTTCCTAAACCCTTCCAAGAATTTTTTATCAATTTCCTCAAAAGTAAGTTCCGCTCTCCCATGGTAGCTTCGAAGATGTTTGCCCGCTGAAACCCAAATCGAATAGTTTGAGGTGCTTCCTGACTCCTTGGTGGAAGTCAATCTGTCGTAGTACTCGTAAAAGCTCGAAGCAAGCTTTACCCGATCTTCAAGTTGGAACTTGTTGGCGTGAGATTCAACCAGTCTGGCTGAACGCGCAGCTTCGGCCTGACGCAACATTTCTTTATTGTGTTGGCGTTCTGATTGAGTCTTTGGGTTCTGGTAGACATAGAGCTCTAACGGCTCGTAGTCGCGCTTTGGTCTTTTCTTGCCATCCTCCCCTTCAACAACACCGTAATAGTACACCAGTCTAAGTTGCTGAAGCCCTTTCGAGTTAGGATTACGCTTGTTTACTGACACCTTCATCATTGCTCCTCTTTGCTCCCATTGCTCCAAAATTCTAACCTGGGAGTAAATAGGGATCAATTTTTAGCAAAGCGGAGTAAAAGTATGTGAAATACAGTAAAACCGCTTCGCAATCAAAAATAAATAATTGTCATTAAAAACAATTACTTAATTTGATATGTTTTGAAGGGTTTTACCACGTTTCTCTTATTGATGAGTTACTTCACTTCCCGATACAAAATGATGAGAAGATACGCCCCAACAGATCATCCGAGCTGAACTCTCCGGTGATCTCGTTGAGGTGCTGCTGGGCGATGCGCAGCTCTTCGGCAAGAATTTCCCCGGCCATGTAACCTTCCAGTTGCTGCTGACCGATGTCAAGATGCTGGGCGGCACGCTCCAGAGCGTCTAAATGACGACGGCGGGCCATAAAGCCTCCCTCGCTGTTGCCGGCAAAGCCCATGCATGCTTTGAGGTGGGCACGCAATGCGTCGACACCGGCGCCAGTTTTGGCCGACAAGCGGATCAGGGTCGGATGATTGACGTGGCAGATCCCCAGCTCTTCACTGGTTTGATCGGCTTTATTGCGGATCACGGTCATTCCGATGCTGTCGGGCAGACGATCAACAAAGTCGGGCCAGATCGCTTTCGGGTCCGTGGCGTCGGTGGTGGTGCCGTCCACCATAAACAATACCCGATCCGCCTGAGCTATTTCATCCCAGGCGCGCTCGATGCCGATTTTTTCCACTTCATCAGACGCATCACGCAGGCCGGCGGTGTCGATGATGTGCAAAGGCATGCCGTCGATGTGGATATGCTCACGTAATACGTCACGCGTGGTGCCGGCAATGTCGGTGACAATCGCAGACTCTTTGCCGGACAAGGCGTTGAGCAGGCTGGATTTGCCTGCGTTTGGCCGGCCGGCGATGACCACTTTCATCCCTTCACGCATGATCGCACCCTGGTTGGCTTCACGGCGTACCTCGGCAAGGTTATCTATAATGGTCTGTAAATCGGAGGCCACTTTGCCGTCGGCGAGAAAGTCGATCTCCTCTTCGGGAAAATCAATCGCGGCTTCGACGTAGATGCGCAAGTGGATCAGCGATTCCACCAGCGTGTGGATGCGGCGTGAGAACTGACCCTGCAGGGATTGCAGCGCGGACTTGGCGGCTTCTTCCGAGCTGGCGTCAATCAGATCGGCAATGGCTTCCGCCTGCGTCAGGTCCATTTTGTCGTTCAGAAATGCCCGCTCGGAGAACTCCCCTGGCCGGGCCGGACGGACGCCGTCGATGTCGAGAATGCGTTTGATCAGCATGTCCATGACCACCGGGCCACCGTGGCCCTGCAGCTCCAGCACATCTTCACCGGTGAACGAATGGGGATTAGGAAAGAACAGGGCAATGCCCTGGTCTAACTGGCTGCCGTCACTGGCGGTGAAGGGCAGGTATTCGGCATAACGTGGCTTCAGAGTACGGCCTGTCACGGTTTCGGCGACCAGTGCCGCCTTAGGGCCGGACACACGGATAATGCCGACACCGCCACGACCGGGCGCGGTTGCCTGAGCGACTATGGTGTCTGTTGTCATATTGTAGCCTTTCGAGCTGGGACCGCCGGGGCGATCGAAAATTCAGTTAGCTGAATTGTAATCAGCAGCAAACAAAAAGGCGACCCTTTGGTCGCCTTTGTCGGTGTGTGTCGGGCTTACTTGGAGTGCAAGCCTTTCTTCTCCAGTGCTTTGTAAATCAGCGTTTGCTGGATCAGAGTGACCACGTTCGATACCAACCAGTACAGAACCAGGCCTGACGGGAAGAACAGGAAGAAGAAGGTGAACATGACCGGCATGAACATCATGATCTTCTGTTGCATCGGATCCGTGACTGTAGTCGGGCTCATTTTCTGGATCATGAACATCGACGCACCCATCAGCAGCGGCAGAATGTAGTACGGGTCCTGTGCAGACAGGTCGTGAATCCAACCGAAGAATGGTGAGTGGCGCAGTTCAACCGACTCCATCAGTGACCAGTACAGGGCGATGAAGATAGGCATTTGCAGCACAATCGGCAGACAGCCACCCAGCGGGTTCACTTTCTCTTTCTTGTACAGCTCCATCATTTCCTGACTCATGCGCTGACGATCATCACCGATGCGCTCACGCATGGCCTGCAGTTTAGGTTGCAGCATGCGCATTTTCGCCATGGAAGTGTACTGCGCTTTGGTCAGCGGGTACATCGCACCACGGACGATAAAGGTCAGACAGATGATCGCCACACCCCAGTTGCTAACAAAGCCCTGGATGAACGACAGCAGCATGTGCAATGGTTTCGCGATGAACCACAGCCAGCCGTAATCTACCACCAGATCCAGGTTGTCCGCTGTAGCGGCCATTTGGTCCTGAAGTTTCGGACCAGCCCACAGCGTAGCTTCGAAGTGGGCGCTGTCGCCGTTGGCGATGGTTTTGTTCGGCATGCGAACGCCGATGTCGCCCAGATTACCGATCACGCGAGTGTACAGGTTGGTGCCAGGTTCGTTGCGTGGGATCCACGCGGCAGCAAAGTAGTGCTGAATCATGGCCGCCCAGCCCTGACCGTCAGTCAGGTTGATCTGCAGGTTGCGATCCTGCATGTCGTCAAAGCTGTATTTTTTGTAGCGGGTATCTTCGGTGGAATACGCACCACCACGGTAGGTTGGCATCGTGATGCTGCCACCAGAATCCAGCAGGTTCTGACGCAGATGCGCGTACATGCCAACGGTGGCGTTATTGCCTGAGTTGTTCACGACGTCGTAATCGACATTGATCGCGTAACTGCCACGCGTCAGCGTGAACGTTTTGGTGTACGTGATGCCGTTCGCGGTGTAGGTCATCGGGATACGCAGTTCGTCCTGACCGTCTTGCAGGGTAAAGCTGTCTGCGTCAACGCTGTAGTTGGGACGATTGCTGCTGCTCAGATCAACCCCCTGTGGACCCACCAGACCGCTTTGCGCGATAAACTGATGTCCCTGAGTGTTTTTCAGCAGCACGAACGGGTCTTTGGAGTCCAGCTCGGCAGAGTATTGGTTCAGATCCGCGTTGACCACATCGCCACCCTGAGTGTCGATTGACAGAGTCAATACGTCAGTCGTCACGGTAATCGTCTTCGCTGATGCCTGCTGGGCCGATGGTGCTGGGTCAAACTCATCACCGGTTGACGGGGCAGGTAAGGTACTGCTTGATTGTGCCTGCTCAACCGCTTGAGGAGCCGGATTCTTTGCTACTTGCCACTGCTGGAAAAGTAGAAAAGAGACCAACGCCAGTGCGATTAACAGGATATTACGTTGAGAATCCATCGTTATTTATCTCTGTCATGTTTCTGGACGGGTGGAACGGGGTCGAACCCCCCTTCGTTCAAAGGGTGGCATTTTAATAGACGTTTGCTTGATAACCAACACCCTTTTACAAAACCGTGAGCTTTCAGGGCTTCTATGGCGTAAGTTGAGCAGGTGGGGGTGAATCGACACCTTGGCCCCAGGAGCGGACTAATGAGCCCCTGGTAAAGACGGACAAGTCCGATCCCTAGCCACGCGAAGGGCGAGACAGGCGATGCCATAACTTATCAAACAATTGGAACAATTCATCATTGCTTAAATCTTGGGCGCTTTTTTTAGCAATCACAACAAAATCTTTGTTCGGAAGCTGATGTTGTTTGTTACGAAAGCTTTCTCTGGCCAGACGCTTGAACCGGTTACGGCCAACGGCAGTTTTGATTTGCTTTTTGGGAACGGCTAAGCCTAAACGAGGATGAGAAAGGTTATTATTGCGAGCAATGATGGTGAAATGAGGTGAACCAGCACGATGCGCTTGCTGGAAGACATTTTGATAATGCTCGGGAGTTAGCAGACGTAACTCCCGATTGAACGCGTACGTATTCAAAATAAGCTAGTGATTATTTTGACAGGCGCTTACGGCCTTTTGCACGACGTGCGTTGATTACTTTACGACCGTTCTTAGTTGCCATGCGAGCACGGAAGCCGTGAGTACGCTTGCGCTTTAGAACTGTAGGTTGAAAAGTGCGTTTCATGATAATTACCTTTACTGATCAGTAGTTTTAGGTCAATGTTAACCCGGCGTGGGTTGTATTGCTCTCTTTACTATAGAAAAGAGAAGCACCGACGCCTCTCAACAAAGAGGCGGAATTGTAATCACACTCACCTTAGCTGTCAATCACTGCGGCAGTATGAATTCCGGCCGGGCGATTATACGGAGTGTGATTAAAATCTCAAGGATCTTGGGATCTTTTGGCCGATCTTTATTCGGCGCCAACCTGACGCAGAAACTTCTGCAGGCGAGGATCCTGTGGATTGTTGAAGATATCCTGTGGAGATCCCTGTTCCACTATCTTCCCCTCGGCCATAAAGATCACCCGATCAGCCACTTCACGGGCAAACTGCATTTCGTGCGTCACCACCAGCATGGTCTGGTGCTGCGTCGCCAGGCGCTTCATCAGCGCGAGGACTTCGCCGACCCATTCCGGATCGAGAGCCGAGGTGGGTTCATCAAACAGCAGCAATTCCGGTTGCAACGCCATCGCCCGGCCAATGCCGACCCGTTGTTGCTGACCGCCCGACAGGGAAGCCGGATATTGATCACCCTTGTCTCCCAGACCGATGTCATCGAGGATTTGTTGCGCCCGGGTCAGTGCCTGGTCTTTTTTCCAGCCGCGCACGGTGAGCAGGCCCTCGGCAATGTTCTGGCGCGCAGTCAGGTGAGCAAACAGTGCGTAATTCTGGAACACAAAGCCGGTTTTGCGTCGCAGCGCCAGAACATCCGATTTGCTGTGCTGGCGAGCATTGACGCTGACATCATCAATGGTGATCTGGCCCTCATCGGCTTGCTCGAGAAAGTTCACGCAGCGCAGCAGCGTCGATTTGCCGGTGCCGCTTGAGCCGATAATCACGATGATCTCGCCTTGCTGGATGTCAAGATCGATGCCTTTCAGTACTTCGCTGTCGTCAAAGCGTTTATGGATATTGGTCAGTTTGATCATCGTACGTATGCCTTATTCAGTTTGGTTTCCGCCCAGATCTGGACGCGGGTCAGAACCAAAACCACGCCCCAGTAAATCAGTGCGACCGCCAGGAACGCTTCAAAGAAACGAAAACTGGATGAGGCTTCCATTTGCGCTTTGGCCATGATTTCTGCCACGCCGAGAGTGAAAGCCAGCGAGGTGGATTTGATCATGTCGATGAAGTAATTCATCAGCGACGGCAGCGCCACGCGGGTTGCCTGTGGCAGGATGATCCGGCGCATCGCTTGTGGTGTGGTCATACCGACCGACAAACTGGCTTCCATCTGGCTGCGGTCAATGCCGATGATCGCGGCGCGTATGCTTTCTGCCATGTAAGCGGCAAAATGGAGCGTCAGGCCGATCACCGCCGCAGAGAAGGCATCCAGTCCGACCATCACCGGAAAGATTTGTGGCAAGCCATAATAAAGCAGGAACAGCTGAACCAACAACGGCGTGCCGCGGAAGAAACTGATGTAAAGCTGGCTGAGCTGATCCAGCACCGGCAGACGAAACACACGAATGTTGGCCAGCACAACGGACAGAATCAGCGAAAACAGCAATCCCCAGATCGCCATTTCCATGGTGGTGCCGAGATACTTGAGCAGTATCGGCATTAACTCCAGCATGTAGTTAAAGTCAAAACCCATAAGTTACCTTACATCAGAAAAGAAAGGGTGGAATTGACCATTCCACCCTCGAAAATACAGTTGATTTGTTCTGGTGCGACGGTTATTTGGTAATGTCGGCACCGAACCATTTTTCAGAGATCTGCGCAAGCGTACCATCTTCACGCATCGATTTCAGAGCCTGATTGACTTCAGACTGCAATTGACGGCCTTTTTCGTTGTTCAGGAATGGCCAGGCGTTCTCGATGGTCTCAAACGGTTGACCCGCCAGTT
Organism: Vibrio sp. V39_P1S14PM300; assembly: GCF_009904765.1. Lineage (NCBI taxonomy): Bacteria > Pseudomonadati > Pseudomonadota > Gammaproteobacteria > Vibrionales > Vibrionaceae > Vibrio > Vibrio sp. V39_P1S14PM300. The sequence goes on along the minus strand of NZ_WXWP01000062.1, from coordinate 2,499 downwards.
GCAGCGGCAGACCGGTTTTTTTGATCAGTTCCAGCGCCGACAAGCGATCCATCACGAAGGCATCAGCACGGCCGAGTGCGACGTCGTGTTCGATACCGGTATCGTACGTTTTCACGTTGATTTTACCGTCTTTGTCGTAGCTGCGCAGCAGTTGTTCGAAGTTCGAACCCAGATTCACGGCCACGGTTTTACCGGCCAGGTCATCCACACCCTTGATGGTGTCGTTGCCTTTACGGACGGTGATTTGCGCACCGTCGATGACGTACGGATCCGCAAACAGATACTTGGCCTTGCGCTCATCAGTGATAGTGATTTGGTTTGAAATGGTGTCGATGCGGCCGGTTTCAAGTAATCCGAACAAACCCGAGAAGTTTGCGGTGACGTATTCTACTTTATAGTCGTTGCGTTTACCGATTTCGTCCCACACGTCCACTTCAAAGCCCTGCAGTTTATCCTGCTTGACGAACGTGAACGGGAAGTAGCGGCCAGACATGCCCACTTTGATTTCGGTTGCGGCCTGCACAGTGGCTGCAGACAGAGCGACGGCTGCAACGGCAGCTTTAATCCAGGTTTTCATAATACAACTCCATATATTTGTAGAGGGAAATACTACTGTTACTTTGCTTAGTTAGATAAATAACCAAGTGCAATAAACTAGAGCAGTGTGTAATAAGTTGAAGGTTATGGTCAGGTTATACACAGCCTAGTCTATCCTGGGCGATTTTCGTGCCAGGCCGATGTGAGCCAGTGCTCAAAGGCACAAAATGATCCGGATCGCTCAGGGTGTGGAGAAAAAGATTCACAGAGTTATCACCAGATTGAAGATCACCGGATCCCGTGAAAAAAAAGCCAAATGTGGATCAAAATGTGAGTAATTTTGGGACGGTTTGTGTGGATCCGGCCAAATTGCGGTAAATAATTGTGTATAAGTACGATCTTATTCACTGGATCGTCGATCAATCGCTGGCGATCTTGGTTATCAACAGGTAACATTGTCGTCTTTTCCGATCATCTAAGTTTCGAGTGGGGGCATCGTGTCATCTTCGCTATGGTTGCAGTGCATGCAACAGCTTCAAGAAGAGCTACCAGCTACAGAATTCAGTATGTGGGTTCGACCGTTACAAGCAGAGCTCAATGACAATACTCTCACTTTGTTCGCTCCGAACCGGTTCGTGCTCGACTGGGTTCGGGATAAGTACCTGAACAACATTAATCGTCTGCTGCAGGAATACTGTGGCAGCGACATTCCGAGCCTGCGCTTTGAAGTTGGCAGCCGCCGGGTGGTTGCGCCCAAACCGGCCCCGATCCGCACGCCCGCCGACGTGGCAGCAGAGTCGTCTGCGCCGGCCCAGTTGCAGGCACGCAAGCCGATCCACAAAACCTGGGACGACGATGCGGCCAGCGCGCCGGAAATCACTTACCGTTCCAACATGAACCCGAAACACAAGTTCAACAACTTTGTGGAAGGTAAATCAAACCAGCTTGGTCTGGCCGCGGCCCGTCAGGTTTCAGACAACCCGGGTGCAGCGTACAACCCATTGTTCCTCTATGGCGGGACCGGTCTGGGTAAAACCCACTTGCTGCATGCCGTCGGCAACGCCATCGTCGATAACAATCCGAACGCCAAAGTGGTGTACATGCACTCGGAGCGTTTTGTGCAGGACATGGTCAAAGCCCTGCAAAATAACGCGATTGAAGAGTTCAAACGTTACTACCGCAGTGTGGATGCGCTGCTGATCGATGACATTCAGTTTTTCGCCAATAAAGAGCGCTCTCAGGAAGAGTTTTTCCATACCTTCAACGCGCTGCTGGAAGGCAATCAACAGATCATTCTCACCTCAGACCGTTATCCGAAAGAGATCAACGGGGTGGAAGATCGCCTGAAATCCCGCTTTGGCTGGGGGCTGACGGTGGCGATTGAGCCGCCAGAGCTGGAAACTCGCGTCGCGATCCTGATGAAAAAAGCCGAAGATCACCAGATTCATCTGGCCGATGAAGTGGCGTTTTTCATCGCCAAACGTCTGCGCTCGAACGTGCGTGAGCTGGAAGGGGCGCTGAACCGAGTGATCGCTAACGCCAACTTTACCGGCCGTCCGATCACCATTGATTTCGTGCGAGAAGCGCTGCGGGATTTGCTGGCGCTGCAGGAAAAGCTGGTGACGATCGACAACATTCAGAAGACGGTCGCAGAGTACTACAAGATTAAAGTCGCCGATCTGCTGTCGAAGCGTCGTTCTCGCTCGGTTGCCCGCCCGCGTCAGCTGGCGATGGCGCTGGCCAAAGAGCTCACCAACCACAGTCTGCCGGAAATCGGTGATGCGTTTGGCGGCCGTGACCACACGACGGTGCTACACGCCTGCCGTAAGATTGAGCAGTTGCGTGAAGAGAGCCACGACATCAAAGAAGATTATTCGAACCTGATCCGAACGCTGTCTTCGTAATCGGGCGAGATCGCACTATTCTTATCGCTGATAATAAAAACCGGCACATGCCATACAC